>NZ_JBFHKV010000026.1:0-19095 GCF_041595215.1 Stieleria sp.
CTGCCGTCGCCAGAGGGCGGAACGTTCACGTGCCGGTCGCTAACCGGCTTGTTGATTTAATCCGATCGCACGTGGGATTAGCCGTTTCGCGCAAGCGTACGGGCATTCATCTTGTCAATTACTCTCCGGCGCCCGTAGGCTCGCGCCAAACGGCTGATTAAATCAACAAGCCGTAACGCGTCGCGTTGGAGCGGATGGCGGGTGCTTGGTTACTGCCAGGCTGCGAAGGCGTCGTCGAGCAACTGCAGGGGAGAAGCGTCCGATGAAGTCTCTTCATGGTCTTCTCCACTTGATTCGGATGGCGTGGTTGCCGAACCGCTGTCCGATGTACGGACCGCTTCGGCACTCCATCGGATTCCTTGCGTTTGGTCATTCGAACTCGTCAACAACGACAAGGGGGCCGAGTCGTTTTCCGGCTCGGCAACCGATTTGGCACCTGTCCGCAGCACGTCCGAGGACGCGGCAAGCGCAGGACTGGCTGTCAACAAGACGGGGCTTTCGGGGCCGTTCCAATCACCGGCCAGTGGAGTCCATCCCGCGTTTCCGCCGGGGCCGAATGCGAAGTATTGGTCGGAGGCGCCGGGGGTGAAGGTGTCCTTCAGATGGAACAGCGAGATGTCGGGCTGATACAGACCGATCGTGTCGGTAGCGTCACCGTTCCAATCGCCCGCCAAGGGTGTCCAACCGGCGTTTCCACCGGGGCCGAACGCGAAGTAATGATCCGAGGCACCGGGCGTGAACGAATCCTTCAAGTGGAACAGCGAGATATCGGGTTGATAAAGCCCGATGGTGTCGACGCCGTCCCCGTTCCAGTCACCGACCACCGGGATCCAGCCCGCATTGCCGCCCGGGCCAAAAGCGAAATAGTAATCCGAGGCCCCGGGGGTGAAGGAATCTTTGAGGTGGAACAGCGAAATGTCGGGTTGATACAGACCGATCGTGTCGATGCCATCCCCGTTCCAGTCACCGGCCAACGGAATCCAGCCCGCGTTGCCGCCGGGGCCAAAGCTGAAGTAGTGATCCGATGCGCCCGGCGTGAACGAATCCTTCAAGTGGAACAGCGAGATATCGGGTTGATACAGCCCGATGGTGTCGACGCCGTCGCCGTTCCAGTCACCGACCACCGGGACCCAGCCCGCGTTGCCACCCGGTCCAAACGCAAAGTACTGGTCCGACGGGCCGGGGGTGAAGGATTCCTTGAGATGGAACAGTGAAATGTCGCCTTGGTAAAGTCCAATCGTATCGAGCTTGAATTCATTCGTCGTCTCCGTGCGGATGCCGGCGTCGACGTTGAGCAGCGTTTGACCGCCGCCAAAATCAAGCAGGGCGGTGGCCCCGGTCGCCGGATCGACATCGCTATCGATGGTGGTGTCGGAGCCGACTTGCAGCAACGTGAATTCTTGGCCGCTGGGCACGTTGTCGAAACGAACCTGGTAATTGCCTGAGGGTAAATTGTAGAACGAATAAAAACCGTTGCTATCGACTTGCATCGAATCGATGGCGACGGAATCTTGCAGCAACACGGCGGTGATATTCTCGACGGGCTGATCGCCTGCCTCGCGCAGACCGTCTCCATCGGCATCTGAGAAGACGCGTCCGGAAACACTTCTCAAGCTCGGATCTGGGAATTCGGTTCCGGATGGAATGACATTGGTTTGCGAAATCGCGGCCTGGGCAAATTCGGAAAACGGGACCCCGAACACGGTGCCGGTGATTGAGATCCCCAGTGTGCCAGACAAGCCGCGTGTGGGGAAATCAATGTCCGTAACCAACGTCGCAGTGAACTCACCGTTTTGGATCGGTTGACCGGCGACGGTTCCGGTCACCGTGCCGGGAAGGTGATCCGGGCCGACACTGTCGACCTGCAACGTATTGGGACTGACGCCGGCGACGATCGCCAACGGAGGCGTCGAGTTGGTCGTCTGGAACGTGGCGACGACGTTGAATCCATCGACCTGTCCACTCGCCTGGCCGGAGCTTGTCACTTCGACGTTCGTCAGACTGATGTCTTCGGGACCGTCGAGTGCGGGATCGAGTACCACCGCGTCGAACCTCAACACGGCATTGCCGGAAAGCTGAAGTCCATTTTCATTGGTGTCAACGCTGAAGGTCGTGTCGACGGGTATCAGGCCGGCAGCCAACAGTGTGCGGGCCTCTAAACGCTCAAACCGATTGCGACGACGCATGGGGAAACCTCGTTGTTCTGCATTGAGATCAAAATCCCCGATCGGCAGGTATGCCAATGAGATGGCAGACGAGACGATCGGGCAACCACTGAAATCGCATCCGAACCAGTCGCCTTATGCCCCATCAGAAACAGAGTGACGCGAATGCATGGTTATACTCACGCCGCGCACTCGATGCGAGCGACCGGAAAAAAAACAGCCATTTTGTTCGACGACGGTTCGTCCATCGAATCGCCTGATGGTCTGCCGCTGAACGCATCGGATTCCACGCTCGTCCCGTCGCAGCCGAGCTCACCAATGACTCCGGCGGCGAGGGTTGGATGTCCTGGCAGCGTCAGCCGCTCAGCTGAGCGCGTCGTATTGCTGGATGTCTTCTCGAAGGCCTTTGGAAAAGTGCCCGAACTCGCTGCTGTTGACCAGCAACTGGGCACCGAGGTCGCGCCGCTTTTGCATCTCTTCAAGCCCCATCGTCGGACCGCCAAACGCGACGCCATGTTTTTTGCAGGCCGCGGCGACCGCATCCCAAGCTTGGTCGATCGTCATTTCGCCGGATTGACGCAACCGCAGTCCCAGATCACCTGGACCGACAAAGATCATCTCGACGCCCTCGACCGCCGCAATCGACTCGACATTGTGAACACCTTCGGGCGTTTCGATTTGAACACAAAGAAAGGTTTCGCGGTTGGCCCACTGGGCGTAGTGGTCGGGGTCGTGAACATGAAAGTCGGCGTCCAGTCCGGCGTTGTCGATCCCACGGTCGCCCAGCGGAGGGAACTTGACCGCGTCGACCAACATCCTGGCTTTCTCGGCCGTTGAGACATGTGGGATCAGCAAGCCCGTCGCGCCGTCTTCCAGGTACCGATAGAGCCCCGTTTTCTCCAGCGTCGGCGGCCGCAACATGACGTCGATGTCGTACAAGTGCGAGAACGCCAGCAACGCCTGGGTTTCGTGGATCGACAACGCACGGTGTTCCAAATCCAGCCAAAGGCAATCGTACCCGGCACGCGCGGCATGACAGACATAGGCGGGGATATAGTGCCCCAGCACGCAGGTTCGGATGGCTTCTCCATTGCGGATGCGTGCCAGTGTTTTGCTTTTTCTCATCAGGGTGGGTTACCGGGCAGGAAGGATCAAACCGAAAGCCGCACGAATGTCGGCGTCCGCATTTTCGTCTTGCAACGGTGCGATCAACAATGGGGCTGCCCGGGACCGGCGTCAGTTTTTTCATCAGCTCCAATAGGACGTGGGGTGGTGGCGTCGGCGAGAAGCATGACCGTTGGCAGTTGAGGGAGAACACTCGCGATCACGCTGGCATGGGTGGGTTCGTCAAAATTATTTCAGAACGCTCAAAGGTCGCGGAGGCAGCGGGTACACTAGGACGCTTTCAAACTTGTCGATCGCGGATGGATCATGAAAGTCACACCGTTTATTCTCGTCTTGGTTATCGGTTTGTCACTTCATCAGGCCTTGCGGCCGAGGGGACTGCGGGCTGATGACATCACGCGTCGGCCGAACATTGTGTTGATGATGGCCGACGACATGGGGATGGGTGACACGAGTGCGTATCAGGATTTCACCGGCAACGGGGATGACGTCCAGGTCCACACACCACACATGGAACGGCTGGCCAGAATGGGTGTGCGGATGACCGATGCCCACACGCCTTCTTCACGGTGTTCGCCGACGCGTTACGGGTTACTGACCGGGCGATATCCGTGGCGCAATCGGTTGAAGTATTGGGTGTTGTTTGGCGCCCAAGGCGACCCGATGATCGAAGCGGATCGACCGACGATCGCATCGATGTTACGCGACCAGGGATACGCAACCGGGCTGGTCGGTAAGTGGCACGTGGGGCTGCGCTATCGCCGCAGCGACGGTTCACCGGCGGCCGAATGGAGCGACGCCGATCTGCGCCAGCCCTTGTTCACCACTCCACTGGACCACGGTTTTGATTTCGCCCGATTCACCTCGCGGTCTCATGGAACGTCGGGGCCGGATGCGGGTGCAAGAAATGCGAAGAAGCGAAACGGCCCCCGGCAAAGCGTCGGGCCGGGGCACATTCACGGTCGGACCGCGATCGCTGCGACGGCCAATGGAAAACAGCTTGCCGCCGACGGCCCGGCCGCGTATGTGTTGAGCGAGTTGGGCAGCCGTCACTCCGATCACGCCATCGAGTTTCTGGAGCAACAAACGCGACCCGGCCGAGGCTCCAGCAAGCCGTTCTTTTTGTATTACCCGTCCAATTCCAATCACGGGCCGTACACCCCGGACCATGCGATTGATGGCAAGCCGGTCGCGGGCGCTGCCCGCACGAAGTCGGGCGATCCGATGGACGCGCGGCACGATTTTATTTACGAGAACGATGTCGCGCTGGGGCGGTTGCTCGACTGGTTGGAAAAGACGGACGATCCTCGGCACGCCGGCCGCAAGATGATCGCGACCACCCTGGTGATCTTTACCAGCGACAACGGCGCGGAAAAGAACAGCGACATTGCGACCGGACCGTTTCGTTCGCACAAAGGATCGATCTATGAAGGCGGCCACCGTGTCCCCTTCATCGCCGCGTGGGCGGCGGGAGGCATTGGTGACGGTGATGTGACGACGCCCGGCCAAACCGTCCACCAACCCATCGGGCTTCAGGATCTGTATGCAACCGTCGCGGAAATCGTCGGTACCGACCTGCCAGATTTAAGCCGCGGTGAAAAAGGCGCCGAAGACAGTTTCAGCGTCCTGGCGGCACTCCGTGGAGATTCAATCGCCGATCGCCCGCCGTTGTTCTTCAACGATCACAAGGAAGCCAAGGGGGATCCGGCCGCAGTCGCCATGCGTCTTGATTCGCCCACGATCGACGGCACAACCTATGACGGGCAATGGAAGCTGTTTTTTGATGCCCGTCTGTTGCGCGCCGGACAAGCGCACCCGTACGAACTGTACGACTTGGCGGTCGACCAGTGGGAAACCAATGATCGGATTGATGATCCAACGCTTCAGCCATTGATTCATTCCATGACAGAGCAAGCGTTCTTGCATCGCAACGCCGGCGGCCATCGCATGGTGCCGATCGCGGCCACGAAGCGAGCGACGATTGACTTGCATGCCGACGGGGCGGTCGCCAGGCAGATCGACGGCAAGTCGGTCGCTGAAACGGTGGTCGACGTCGGTGGCACGCCGTTGACGATGGTGATGGAAGCCCTGGCGGGCGAACGAGCGTCCGCGGAGCCGGCATTCCGCGCCGCTGCAGTCGGCTTAGGGATCCACGGCGGCCGTCCGGGCAAAGTTGATCAGCACGAAGCCATCGTGATCAAATTCGATCGTGACGTGATCGTAGAATCCGCCGCGATCGTGGCCGGGCAAGACGGTGTCTGCGGCGGGTTTTACCGAGTCGGTGAGGGGGCACCGTTGGCGATCTACTGCGTCGATGCCGATCTGGACGCCAAAGACCAAAGTGGTTTGCTCAGCGACATCGGGGTGCTGCAGGCCGGGGCGTCGTTGCGATTGGACAGCGGCCCGCACTACGGCGTCGAAGCCGCCGGCAGCTGGAGTCTGCAACACCTCACCGTTCGATTGATCGAACACTAGCGGAAAAGGGGTCAGGCCTCTTTGTTTAGGGTCGGGCCTGGTTAAGGGTCGGGCTAATTCGAATCTGGAGGATCAAATCATGCCACGAGCGCCTCGGGCGGATGAAGCGGGCGGCTTGTACCATGCTCTCAATCGCGGCAACCTTCGCGCGGAGATCTTCCACAAGGACGCCGACTATGCCGCGTTCGAAAAGATTCTCGGTGAAGCGTTGGCGATTCACCAAGTCGAACTGTTCGCGTACCAACTAATGCCCAATCACTACCACCTTGTGGTCAGACCGTTGGTCGACGGTGAAATGAGTCGGTTCATGGGCTGGGTCGGCGGAACGCACACGATGCGTTATCACGCCCATTACCAAACCGGGGGAATGGGGCACGTTTACCAGCAGCGTTACAAGAGTTTTCCGATTCAGGACGACGACCACTTTCTGGTGGTTTGCCGATACGTCGAACGCAACGCGCTTCGAGCGGGCTTGGTCGATCGAGCAGAGCAGTGGCGCTGGGGTTCACTCTGGCGTTGGCATTTCAAGCGAGACTCGAATCCGCCGCTGCTATCGCCGTGGCCGATCTCTCGATCCTCTCGGTGGGTCGATCGCGTCAACGAAGCTCTGTCGGAGAAGGAGCTCGAGGCGGTTCGGCGCTGTGCCCAGCGTGGCGCGCCACTGGGTGATGAAGGCTGGGTTGAATCGATCGCCCGCCGTCTGAACCTGGAGTCAACCATGCGGCCGCGAGGGCGACCGAGGGTCCGATTCCCGTCTACGAAGGACGGAAAAGAGGCCTGACCCCTTTGTTGAGGAGTTCTTCTTCGTCGCCGGGGATTTCGCCTGGGGTTAGGTGGGGCGAGGCTTCGAGGTGCTCGGCGTCCATCAGGCCGGCGACGCGTTGCAGGGTCGAAAGGATTTGTAGCCGCTCCCACTCTTCCAGCGACGAGAGCGCGTCGCGAAAGCGGTCTTGAAGCAGTGAGGGTGAATCCTGCAGGACCTGTTCGCCTTTCGGTGAAATCTCGATCATGACGGAGCGTTTGTCGTTGGCGCTCGGCTTTCGCAGGATCAGCTCCCGCCGCTCCAGTCGCTGCAAAATGCCCGACACCGTCGCTTGACTGAGATGCACCGCGCGGGCGATCGCTTTGGGGGAGGCGCTGCCGAGACGCTGGGCTTCTTGCAACACGGCCAGTTGGGGGCCTGTGAACCCGTGACCGTTGACCAATTTGCGTGAATGCAGATCGACCGCCCGAATGATCTGCCTGATCGCCGCCACGATCTGGTCCTCATGAGTCAACAAATGCTTCGATCCCAAAGTGAATGAAATGAGACGCGTCTTCCACCGTCACCGCTCAATTTAGCTCAATCGGTGCCGGGGGGAAATTTCAGGCCGGTTCAGGCGTTCAGTTCGGTGGAAAAACGCGAGGTTGACGCCGCCCGGGAGCCGTCCATAGACTCTCGCCGAACACAAAACTGCTTTCAGCTCAAACCAATTTCTGTTAACCTACGCGACTCGTCCAGAGTGGCTAGACCGCAAGTCGACGATCGTTTCCCTTAGGCAAAACCATATGGCACCCGACGAATCCCTGCTCGAATGCAACTCCCAAGACGACGCGGTTGGCCCCACCGAGGTGAGGTCAGAAGATACCTGTTCTGGCGGGTGTGTTCGGGGGTTGGGAGTGTCGTGGAGGTTCGGGATGAGTTGATCGACTGGCAGCAACGGTGGCAGTCGGAAGGGGATTTTACCTCAGCTCGTCAATCAATGCTCCCGCGTGTTTAGCGTG
This sequence comes from Stieleria sp., assembly GCF_041595215.1. Taxonomy (NCBI): domain Bacteria; kingdom Pseudomonadati; phylum Planctomycetota; class Planctomycetia; order Pirellulales; family Pirellulaceae; genus Stieleria; species Stieleria sp. The sequence continues at coordinate 7,530 of NZ_JBFHKV010000026.1, forward strand.
ACTGGAGATTGCCAGCCGCAATTGAGCGGCAAGATTTCCGACGAGTAGTTGGAGCGACTGAAATCGGGGCTTCAGCACTGGGTCGATGGAGACCGGAAAGGGCACTTGAGCTGGGGTGTGTTTCTGTTCGGCAAGCCATCAAGGCATGTTGATTGAGTCGATGTTCCGAAATCAGCAGACCGATAAGCCCGGCACGTTTTCAGGCACGTTCCATTTCCTTTCTCGATTGATTCTTGAGCCATACGACTACTACTCAACGCCCCACCACACCCCGTGCCGAGCAGATGCCGCGCGTGGTGATCGGTCCGCACTGTGAGATGCACCCGGTCGTTTTGCTTAGGAGTGCTGCGATCGTGTTGGCGGTCGCGTTGCTGTGTTTCGTGTGGCCGGCCAACGAGTTGCAGGATGCGTTTGTTGCCGTTGGCAAGGCGATCAGTGAAGGGCTGGTCGCCACTGCCTTGCTCGATGGCGGAGGCCTGGACGCATTGCAGGCCGCATCGATTGCGGCCGCACATCCCTTGACGTTTGTCTTGTTGCTGGCCTGTTACGGGCGAGTGACTTCGCTTCATAGAGATTCACAAATCTCTTCCTCACCACTTTCCTCCTAAGGAGACATGACGATGGAATGGTCGGATTCACTACACAAAACTTACGAAGTCAAACAGATCGATGGCGACGGCACCGTGTTGGAATCGTTTCCGGTGGATGCAAAAAGCGGCGAAGCTGCCGCCAAGCAACTGGAAAACCTGGCCGACGGGACTGAGAAGATCACCGTCTGTTTGGACGGCGCGCCGATCAACGAGATGGGTGTTGACTATTGGCTCAAACGCGTCCGACGCCGCTAGGCGAGAAGCCCGCTTTCATGGGGATGTTAGGTCAAATGAACACTCGCCGAAATCGCCGCGGCGCACGGGCACTGGGTTGCCCGATGCTTGCTGGCATGGCTGCGGCCGCGCTGTTGCTGCTGGGAAGTCCGCCGGCGACGTGGTGCTCGGTTGCGATGGCAGCCGAGCCCGAATCGGAGTCGCCGCCTGACCCGGAGTCGCCGCCTGCGTTGGCGTTTGTCGAACCCCAGTTGGGCGTCTCGCGTGAGGGTTACTTCACGCTCGAGTGGTCGGCGGTGGACGGGGCGGTGTCGTACCGCGTCCGCGACCGTGCCGACGAGATCGCGTATCAGGGCGTTGCGACAAAATCGTTTCAGTCCGGGTTGAGCGACGGGGTCTACCGGTATCGTGTCGAAGCGATCGGCGATGACGGACAGGTCCTCGCGACCTCCGAACCGGCGGTGGCGACGGTCAAGCACTGGGGCCTGTTTCCGTCGCTGGGTTTGTTTGCGATTGGGGCGGTCGTTGTTTCCGGAATCGTTTTTGTCATCCTGCGCGGCCGTTGGATCGAAAAACAGATCGCCGGCGTCGACGCTGGCGTGTCGTCGATACCAACCTCGATCGAATCGGGGGACCAGTCATGACGATCGCAGAGATGGGAACCGAAGGGATCTCGACCGTATTGATCTATTCCGAATCAGTCGACGCCGGTCGCATTCTCAGTCAAGAGGCCGGCTATGGGATGCTGCTGTTGTTCGGATTGGCGTGGATCGGTCTGGGCATTTGGTGGGGCCGCCGGGCGACGTCCTACGACGGTTTTGCCGTGGCGGGCCGTAACGTCGGATTGGCCCTCGGCACGGCGACGGCGGTGGCGACTTGGGTGACATCCAACACGACGATGTTGGCACCGCAGTTCGCGTTGCAGCTGGGCATTTGGGGTGCGTTGGCGTATTCGACGGCCAGTTTCGGATTGTTCGCGTTTGCTCCGCTGAGCGGCAGGATTCGTCGCTTGATGCCGCACGGCTACACGGCGGTCGAGTTTGTTCGGCGTCGCTATGGGCGTTTGGGCTCGGTCCCGTTTCTGATCATCTCGCTGTTCTACGCGATGACGTGGTTGATCTCGATGGCGATGGCGGGCGGCAAACTACTCAACGCACTCTCGGGCATTCCGTATGAGGTCGGGATGACGGTCGTGTTAGCGGTCTGTGTGCTGTACACGCTTTTTGGCGGCATGTACGCCGTCATCGGCACGGACTTTGTGCAAAGCATCATCATCTTGATCGGGCTGGTGGTCGTCGCGATCGCGGTGCTGCTGCATGTCGACATTGCGGACGTTCATCATCAGTTGCAAGACGATCGACCGATGCTGTTGTCGGTTCTGTTTCCGGCGGCGTTGATGGCACTGTTTAATAATATGTTGTTTGGTTTTGGAGAAATTTTTCACAGCAACGTGTGGTGGAGCCGCGCGTTTGCGATGCGCGAGGGGGTCGGGCCCATGGCGTATTTGCTGGGCGGGTTGCTGTGGTTGCCCGTTCCGATCGTCGCCGGTTTTTTGGGCTTGGCCGCGCCGGCGCTGGGGATCGGAGTCAGCCAACCCGACACGGTCGGGCCGTTGGTCGCCGCGACGTTGTTGGGCACCGGCGGCGCGTTGTTAGTGTTCGTGGTGGTGTTTTGCTCGCTGGCATCGAGCATCGACAGCTTGTTGGCTGCGACGAGCGATTTGGTCGTCAACGACATTGCCGAGCCGCTGGCGAAACGGATCACGGGCAGCCGCGCCAGCGACGCGATCAAGCGGCGTTGGTCGTTGTTCGCGATCATCGGGTTGGGGGTGGTCACCTGGTGCGCCGCTTATCCCAACGTGGGCACCCTGGCGACGGTTCTGTTTTTTGCCGGACCGATGGTCGGAAGTTGCATTTGGCCGATCATCGGCGGTCTGTATTTTCGTCGTTCCAGTCCGATCGCGGCTTGTGCGTCGATGGTGGTCGGCACGTCACTCGGGTTGGTGGCGTATTTTGCGATCGGATGGTTTGTCGCTTCATTGATCGGGGCGGCGACTTCTGGCGTGGTGTTTTTGATAGGGATGTATTTGTACCCCGATGACTTTGATTTCGGATTGTTGTCTGATTCGCCAGGAACGTCGCAAGCAGGCCGTGGCGACGACGGCGGCCCCATCGACCCCAATGGACGAGGTGTTATGGTTGGAGATATTCCTAAAGGAGGTGAAACGCGATGATGTTTCCCCTCTGGTTTCTGGAGTTGATTGTGGTGGGTGGACTCACGCTATGTGGCGTGGGTGCGGCGGCACTCATCGTGTTTTGGATCCTCGACTTTAAAGAAAAAAGAATCTGGTAGACCCGTACTGATGATGAACACGACACAAAAGCGCCGTGCGTTGACGGAGTTCGCGACCAATTCGAAAGGCCGCAAATTGGATCCCAAGGATCTGCTCGCACACACCGACATGCAAGTCGACTGGGAGACGCTGCACAAGCTTGCGGGCACGTCGATCGTCAATCCGCGGCAGTTCGATCGCGAGACCGTGGTGGCGATCGCCCAGTTGGCCGCGTTGTTGGAAACGCGGAATGTGGAGATGAAGAAGCCGCTGGACGGGAAAATCGCGATCACGGCGTTTTTCGAAGCGAGCACGCGGACGCGATTGTCGTTCGAAAGCGCGGTGCTTCGATTGGACGGAAAGGTCTTGTCGGTCCCCGACGGACAAGTCACCGGCATCGCCAAGGGCGAGTCGTTGGCCGACATCGGCGAGATGTTCAATACCTACGGAGATGTCGTCATCATGCGGCATCCCGAAACCGAAAGTGTCGAGGAGATTCAAAAGAATCTTGAGCGTCCGCTGATCAACGCCGGCAATGGAAGCGGTCATCACCCGACGCAGGCGCTGTTGGACTGGTACACGTTGCTGAAGTGGCGGCCGGAGCTGAGCGACCAGTCGTGTCCAAACGACAAGAAAATCCATTTGGGAATTGTCGGCACGCCGGGATCGATGCGTGCGGTCAAGAGTTTTCTGCGTCTGTCGCTGATGTTCGTCAACGCGGTTTCCAAAATCACGTTGGTTTCCGAAATGGCCGACCCGGTTGGGTTGGATTTGACCGAGCCGATCGAAGAGTCGCCGATTCCGATTGAGATCACCAATGATGTCCAGCAGGTCTTGCCGACACTGGATGTCGTCTATGTCAACTCGATCGCATTTCTCGGTGACAGCTACCGGAATCTGGACAGCCGGTACGCGTTGGATGCGTCGAGCAATTTGCAACCGGGTGCGGTGATCATGCATCCGCTCGCCCGCAACGAGGAACTGTCCGAGGATTTGGACGAATCGGAACACAACCTTTATTTCGCCCAAGCCGCGGGCGCCGTGTTCGTCCGTCAAGCCGTGTTGGCCGCCGTCTTGAATCGGCTGGACCGGATTTCGGAACTTTGCTAACGACACCACGATAGAGATTAATACGGAAGGCACACATGTGCGGAATCACTGGATTTTGGAATCCCGCGCGGACGAACGAGCGCGAGCTGCGTTTCACGCTGGACCAGATGTTGGACGTTTTGGACCATCGCGGCCCCGACGAACGGGGCAGCAAGTTTTTTCTCGACCAAGGTCTCGCCCTGGGGCACACCCGCCTGTCGATCATCGGCTTGGATCACGGGCACCAACCGATCGAGACCCGCGACGGTGACTACGCGGTCACGGTCAACGGGGAATTGTATGGTTACAAACGCGAGCGAACTCGGTTGGCGTGTCAGTCGCTCGCCAGCGACGGAAAGAGCGACAGCGCGATCACGCTGCCGTTGTATCTGCGGCACGGATTGTCCTTCGTGGAACGGTTGCGTGGGGAATTTGCGATCGTCTTGTACGACCATCGCGAGAAACGATTGATTCTGATCCGAGATCGATTCGGCATCAAACCGCTGTACTACGCCGTCAAGGACGATGGGATTGTGTGGGGATCGGAGGTCAAGTCGATCTTGAAGCACCCCAGCGTCGTTCCGCGACTGTGCCCCAAGGCTGCGATCCATCAGATGATGCAGGTCATGGTTCCGGGAACGACGGCATTCGAAGGTGTGCAAGCGCTTCAGCCGGGTCACATGCTGATCGTCCAACGGGTGGGCGATCGATTGGTGACCGAATCGAAGCGTTGGTGGGATCTAGAATTTCCCACGTCACACGAATCCGGTGCGGATCCGCAAGAGTATGTCCAGGGCGTCCAGGACCGCTTGATCGATGCGGTCGCGACCCGATTAGAGGCCGACGTGCCGGTGGGGTGTTACCTGTCCGGCGGTATCGACAGTTGTTCGATTTTGGGTTTGGCGACGACGCTGCAGCAATCGCCGGTCAAGGCGTTCACGATCGCCTTTGACAGCGATGAATATGACGAATCGAACATCGCCAAGTTAATGGCCGAACGCACCGGTGCGGAACAAGAGCTGTTGCGGTTGACGGAAAAGGAACTCTACGGGCCGGCGTTCGAGCGGGCGACGTGGCACGCCGAGCGGACGTTTTACAACACCTTGGCGGTGGCGAAGTGGCACATGAGCCGACGCGTCCGGGCCTGCAACTACAAAGCGGTCATCACGGGCGAAGGCTCCGATGAATTGTTCGGCGGCTATCCGTTCTTCAAACGTGATTGGCTGGGGCGCGAAAAAGGGGAAGGGGGTATTTTTGCCGGCGCGATCTTGGCCGAAGAGGACCAGTTGCATCCGGCCTGGCAAGACCTGTGCGGTTTTACGCCGTCGTGGATTCAACCCTGGATGCTGACGCTGCGCGCGGCACGTTCGCTGCTGTCGGACGAGTTGATCGATTTGTTGGAGACCTACGACCCGGTCGCCGAAGTCGCCGCGGCGATTGACCCCGCGCAAGTGCGCGGCAGACACCGTTTGGATATCTCGCAATACACTTGGAGCAAGACGATGCTCGAAGGCCAGATCCTGACCTGGGGCGGTGACCGAATGGACATGGCCAACAGCATGGAAGCCCGACCGGCGTTCCTGGACCATCATCTGGCCGAGTATGCGGTGACGATTCCGCCGGACATCCGCATTCGTGACGGCGTCGAAAAATGGGTGTTGCGCGAAGCGATGGTCAACGTGTTGCCCAGGGAGCTGTACGAACGAAAGAAGTTCGCGTTCATGGCGCCGCCGGCGCACACCGATCCGGTCAAACGAAACGCCGTGCAGGAGATGATCGATCACTGGTTGACGCCAACACGTATGAACGAGTTGGGAATTTTGAACCACGAACGTGTTGATCAGTTTATTACCCAGGCATGGCGTGAAACCGACGGCACGATTGCGCGTCGAAATGACATTCTGATGAACCACGCATTGCAGCTGCACATGTTGCAGGGACAGTACGTCGAAGGCATGCCGCTGCCGACGGTCGATTAACGATGAGAACTCCATGGACTTGAGCGTCAACCTAGAACGAATCAAAAACGACATCCACGAACTTGCCGAGATCGGTCGCTGTCGCGACGATCGTGGCATTTACCGGATGGCGTTCACCGATGCGGACATGGAGGGGAAACGCTGGCTCAAGGATCGGATCGAACACGCCGGGTTTGAGCCTCGGACTGACGGTGCCGTGAATGTTTCGGCCGAGTTGTCGGGGGCGACCGACCAGGCGAGAATCTTGGTCGGGTCGCACATTGACACGGTTCCGTGCGCCGGAGCTCTGGACGGGACACTGGGCGTCATTGTCGCCTTGGAATGCCTGCGTTGTCTTCGCGAACAGGGCGTCGTGCCCGAGCGCACGATCGAATTGATTGCGTTCAGCGACGAAGAAGGACGATTCGGCGGGATGTTCGGATCTCAGGCGGTGTGCGGCCAATTGAACCCGGATGTGTTGGCTACGCTTTCTGACTTGGACGGCGTTCTACTGGGCGACGAGCTGCGGCGGCATGGATTCGATCCCCTCGGTGCGCTCGACGCGGCTCGCGACCCCGAGACGATTGCGAGCTATTTGGAGTTGCACATCGAGCAGGGACCGGTGCTGGATCGCGGTCAGAAATCGGTGGGCATTGTCGACGAGATCACCGGATTGTTTACCTGGTCGGTCAGCCTGAAGGGCGAAGCGAATCACGCCGGAACGACTCCGATGGAGATGCGGCACGACGCTTTCATGGGCCTTGCCGACTTTGCCTCTGCCATCCCCCGGATCTTGGACGAAAACGGCAGTGCGCGAAGCCGTGCGACGATCGGCAAGGCGCAGATCTTGCCGGGTGCGGCGAACACGGTTCCGGGGATCGTCGAGTTTTCGCTAGACGTGCGGGACACCAGCCCGGAAACGCTGGCCGATCTGGGCAACGCGTTTCGCAAGGCGCTCTCGGCCATCGCCCGTCGCCGGAATTTGATGTTTGAATTCCAGCAAAAGAGTTACTTGCCGCCGGTCGCCGCCGACCCCGCGATCGTCAAACGGTTGCTCCGCCAAGCCGAGCGGTTGGAACTGACGCATCTGCAAATGCATAGCGGGGCGGCCCACGACGCGCAAATCATGGGTAGCATGGTTCCGGTTGGCATGATTTTTGTCCCCAGCAAGAATGGCCAAAGTCACTCGCCGGCCGAATGGACAGCCTGGACGGACATCGAAGCCGGGGCCAACCTGATGCTACATTCCCTGATGGATCTGGCTAACGGATGAGGCCACGTCGCCGGGCGTGAGCCTGGCAATCGGTGCGCTCCATCCAACACGCTTTCTCGGTACTGAAAAAATAGGAAACACGACGCATGAACCATGATCCCTCCCATGTCGATCCGCTCAAAGACGTTTATCACGACGCGATCGTCGATAATCCCGAGCGACAGGAATTGTTGGTCGAGGGGCACACGGCGTTGTTGTGCATCGATATCCAGTATCTCGACGCGGCGCGCGGGCACGGAGTGTTTCGCGATGCCGAAAACAGTGGCGTTCCGTTGGAGGCCCAAGAGTACTATTTCGACCGGCTGGAGCGTTTGGTGCTGCCCAATGTGAGACGGTTGCAGGATGCATTCCGGGCTCACCAATTGGAAGTGATTCACACGCGCATTCAGGCACTGACACGCGACGGCCGCGACCGCAGCAAGGGGCATCGGCGGTTGGGCTTGCTGGCCGCACCGGGATCGCGTGACGCGGACTTTTTGGAGATGGTGGCGCCGGACGAAGCGCGGGACGAGATTGTGATCAACAAGACGGCCAGCGGAGTGTTCTCGTCGACCAATCTGCATTATGTCCTGAATAACATGGGGATCGAGTCGCTGATGGTCGTCGGTGTGTACACGAACGAGTGCGTGGAAACGACTGTCCGCGACGCCTGTGACCTGGGATACTTGGTGACCGTCGTCGAAGACTGCTGCGCGACGGTGACGCCCGAGTTGCATGAAGCGTCTTTGGCGACATTGTGTGACCGCTACGCCCGCGTGGCGCGTCTGTCGGACGTGTTGAAAACGATCCGCACGGCACTGCCATCGGAAACGCCGGTGGATGCGTGACCCGCACCACTGGATCGAACCCAGTGCAGCAGAAAACGCGGTGAATTGCTGATCAAACGGAGCCGTTGTCGCCCCGACGGGGGCCGTCCGCAGCCTGGCAAGCGTGGTTCCGTTACGACACACTCGACGATCTGACCGATCGATTACAATCGGGCCTGTCAGGCATACGATGCCCTTCGATTTCGCAATTCCCCATTCGCGACCGAATCATGCATTTCCCCACCAAACAGATCGCGATCGCTGCGTTTATCGCCATCGCATTGATGCAAACGACGCGGATTGACGCGGCCACGGCACGCCCGAATCTGGTCTTCATCATCGCCGACGACTGCACCTTTCGGGACATCGGATGTTATGGCGGCCAGGCGCACACGCCCCACATCGATGGCTTGGCCGAACAGGGCATGAAGTTCACGCGTTGTTTTCAAGCCGCGCCGATGTGCTCGCCGACCCGACACAACATTTATACCGGTCTGTACCCGGTGAAATCAGGAGCCTACCCGAACCACACGTTTGCCGAGCAGGGGACGAAGAGCATCGTCCACTATCTAAAACCCTTGGGGTATCGCGTCGCGTTGTCGGGTAAGACGCACATCGGCCCCAAAGACGTTTTCCCATTCGAATACAGCGGCAAACGCAACAACCCCGACATGGAAGCGGTCGATCAATTGCTTTCCCAGTGCGGTGAGTCTTCCACTCCGTTTTGTTTGTTCGCCTGCTCCAATGAACCGCATTCGCCCTGGAACAAAGGCGACGCCTCGCGTTATCCGCCGGAGCAAGTGAAGTTGCCACCGTATCTGGCAGATACGCCTGTGATGCGGGAAAATTTCAGCCGCTACCTGGCCGAGATCACGTACTACGACAGTCAAGTCGGACAGATCTTGCAATTGATCGACAAGCACAAGATGCGTGACAACACGCTTGTGGTCGTGGTTTCCGAACAAGGCAACGCGTTCCCGTTCGCCAAGTGGACGTGCTACGGCAATGGGCTACAGTCGGCGATGATCGTTCGCTGGCCGGGGCACGTGAAAGCCGGTTCGGTGACCGATGCGATGGTGGAATACGTCGATGTGGCGCCGACGTTTATCGAGGCCGCCGGAGGGACACCCGCGGACGTCTTGGACGGTAAGAGCTTTGTGCCGGTGCTGACGGGCCAAGCCGACACGCACAAGAATTTCGCCTACGGCATCATGACAACGCGAGGCATCATCAATGGCAGCGATGCGTTCGCGATCCGCACGGTGCGGGGTTGGCGTTATCGGCTGGTTTGGAACCTGAACCACGAAACGAAATTTACCAACGCCTGCACCAAGGCAGACTACTTTCAATCCATGATCCAAGCCGCTCAAGCCGGTGATGCCCAAGCGGCGGAACTGGTCAAAAAGTATCACTACCGTCCCGAGTTCGAACTGTTCGATTGTGAAACCGATCCCTTGGAAATGAATAACATCGTCGATGATCCAAGGTACGCCAAAGTCGTCTCGCGATTGAAGGGCGAGCTGACCGATTGGATGAAATCGCAAGGTGACGAGGGAATCCAAACCGAGCACGACGCGATCCTGCATCAAGGCAGGTACAAGGGAATGTCCCGCGAAGAAGCGTATGAAGCCTATCGCCAACGGGAAGAAAAGGCAAAACAAACGGAAGGGAAACGGGCCAAGGGCAAGAAACGCAACTCGCAATAGGTCGATTGGAGCGAGCGGCGTTTGCCCATCGTCTTCATTGGTGAGAATTGAAAATGAAACAGCTTGCGATTGTGACGGCGGTTTGTTGTCTGGGTTTGGCTTGTGTTGTGAAGGCGGAGGCTGAAGCGGAGCAAGCCAACACGCCTCAGTACTTTGTGGCGCCGATCGAAACCGAGGTGCAGCGCCGAGAGATTTCGGGAAGCGCCAGTGCGTATGCGGTGGTCAACTGCAACGCGTTTGTGGTGGACTCTCAATTTGACCCAAACGCCTTTGACACTACGTCGCTGATGTCGGAATTGCGTTCGCTTGCCGCTGCGGATGCTGGCCCGCTGAAACTTGTCGTGCGATTCCACCTCGGCGTCGAAATCAAAAGGTCGACGCGAACGGAGATCAAGAACCATCTCAAGCGGCTTTGCGAATCAGCCGGCTTCCAATCGGTCAACGCCGTCGAGATGGATACATCGGCCAGTTGGGACGACTTCTACGAGCCCTTGAAAGATTGGACTGAGACCGAGTCGGTGAAGGAGTCGGTAATCACAAATCGACTGGTCAACGTCTACCCGCTTGGCACGAAGTTGTCTCGGATTGCCATTGGTGACGCCGACTGTGTGGTCGAGATCAAACCCTCCATCGATGGTCGAGAGACGGATCTGTCACCAGCACTTCAGTCAGCGATACGTCGTTCGGTTGAATCGATTGGACCAGGATTGAAGAAGGGGACGCTCCTTTTTCGAGTGAATAGTACGGCCGCCGGGCGAGAGCTGGTGGAGCAGATCTTTGATGCCCGTCGTCCGCCGATGATCCCGGAGGACATCACAGACGGTCCGCTGTTTGATTTCCTACAGTCTCAGCGAAAGCAATATCAACCTTCGCCAGCGATGAAGCTGGCGCGTGAATTGGGATTCGAAAAAATCAGCTACGTCCATTCGCCCGGGGGTGGGGCGCCGGAGAAACTGATTGGGCGTCCGGTTCCCCATTTCGAGTTGGATCGGGTCAGCGGCGATCGTCTGGAGCTGAATCGCTTTCTTGATGGACGGCCAGGTTTGGTGACATTCTGGGGCGTTGCTTGCGGACCTTGTTGCCAAGAAGCCCCACACCTCACCCGATTGCATCAAAAGTACAGCGACAGATTCGCGATCGTCGCGGTCAACGGATATGACGAGGCGTCCGACGTGGTTGCCGAGTTCGCGACGCAGAACAAACTGGAACATCCGATCGTGGTCGGCGGCGGAGAGGTCGCGTCGAAAGTCTACTTGGTTGGCGCCTATCCGACGACCTTTTTCGTTGATCGCGAAGGCACGGTGGTCGACTACAAAGTGGGATTCGATTCCGGCGAGGAACTTGAGGATCGGGTTCGTGAGTTGGTCGGTGAAGAATGAAGGTCGCTGCGGAGCAGCGAGTGGGAATCGCCTGAAGGCTAGACACCAACGTGCGCTGGTGTGCAGGCTTTAGCCGCCCGGATTCGCTGCGGAGCAGCGAGTGGGGATCGCCTGAAGGCTAGACACCAACGTGCGCTGGTGTGCAGGCTTTAGCCGCCCGGATTCGCTGCGGAGCAGCGAGTGGGAATCGCCTGAAGGC
>NZ_JBFHKV010000027.1:0-19032 GCF_041595215.1 Stieleria sp.
CCCTGAAACTGAAACTTTCGCCCGAGGACACCGGTCCGGGACAAGCGATTCACTTGCAGGGTCGGTTCTTTCAGCCTCTGACCAACAGCGACGTGTGTGTGTCCTGCCATCAGGTCGCCGTCCATCCCGGCATCTGGTTGGAAGTCGTTCATGCACAGTATCGAAGCGGCCCCGCTGCCAAACGCGGTGTCAGTTGCCAGGACTGTCACATGGGTGCCGTGCCCGGCAAACCGCGTGGCTATCAAAGTGACTTCGTGGCTCACCTGGGCGACAAACCGTTCGGCGAAAAACGCAAACAATCCAACCACATGTTTTGGGGTCCGGGCTTCTCGATCGCCCACCCGGGAATCTTTCCGCACCACCCCAAAGCGAAACAATACACGCCGCGTGAGTGGCTGGCGTTCGACTATCGAGCCGGCTGGGGAACCGACGCGTTCGAGAATTCGGTGACAGCAGCAATGACATTCCCCGAACCGTGGGACACCGCCGACGATCGACGCGACGGACGCAGGATCATCGACGCCAACCTGGCCAAGCTCGCCGAAAAACGCGCCGGTTCGATCGCCACGATGGAAGGCGGACTGAAAATCGAAGGCCCCTACTTTGAACACGAGCCGACCGCCGGACGCCGTTTGAAATTCAGCTACACGGTTTGCAACACCAGCGAAGGCCACAATCTGCCGACCGGTTCCCTGGGAGCTCAACCGCAACTTTGGCTGAACGTCGCGTTGATCGATCCCGACGGCTGTCGCGTTTGGGAAAGCGGTTATCTGGATCGACACGGCGATTTGGCCGACATGCACTCGGTCGATGTCGCGACACACCGCGTCCGGCGCGACAAAGATCTGTTCAACCTGCAAACCAAATTCTTGATCAACAACGTTCGCGGGACGGACCGCGAAGCCGCGCTGCCGCTGAATTTCTCCCTCGACCAACTTGTCTTCTTACGCCCCGGTGCCGTTCCCGTTTCGGTGCTGAACCACCCGCCCTTGATCCGAATGGAAGCCCACTCGATTGCGCCACTCGATTCACGAACGGCCCGCTACTCGATTCCCGCCCACGTGATGACCAAGAAAGGACCGTACCGATTGAGCGTGCGGATGCGAAATCGAACCGAACCGATCTACTTCATGCGTCAAATCAACAGCACGCCGGACATGATTCACCGCATGCTGGAAAACACGCTGGACTTGCACCCTTCCAGTCATACGTTTTGGGTGCGCTGATGAAGATTTCCAATCGATCCTTGTTCGGGCTCACGCTGCTGTCGTTGTGTGCGATCGGTGCGGACCGCCCTCGCCGTCTGCCGCCGGTTCTTCCACCGGCGAACGTGGCGGCTCCGCTAGCCGCAACGCCATTGGTGACGCGTGATTTCGAACGTGTGCTGCGACAAACGCTCGACGAGCTGGACCGGCAATCAATCCAGTCGGCGGTCGAACCACCCGCAGCGACCGATCCGCGTGCCGATTCCGGCGAACCGGCAGACGCATCGATGCGGCGTCTCGAAACCGTTCTGCGGCCACAAACAGGCCTGCAATCAGACCGCTTCACCGCCGCGCTGGATCGCTACCTCGCGCCGCAGTTGGAATCGCAACCTGAGATGGCGATTCGTCGTCTGCCCACGACGGAGACGCAACTGCCGCAATTGCCTGCGGACTTGTTGGGCAGCGACACGGCGGTATCCAACGCGACTCCAACAACCCAACCGCTGATTGACGTTGATCGAACGCATACCGAATCAGCACCCATCGTGCTGCACGATCCCGGCTTGGATTTCTCTCCGATGCCGCTGGATCCCGATGCCTGCTATCACGATTCCGGCCGCGAAGCCTGGGTCTACGATGCGAAACACGACGTCCCGACACAGCATCCCTGGGTCGAATGGGGACGCATCTGGTATGGAGACGGGATCACTCCGCGCGGGCGTGATTTATTTGGTCCGATGAATCTGGTTCGTCCCAAATTCTATGTCTACGGAGACTTTCGCACCGGCATCCAGGCGGGACGCAACGCCGGCGGGCGGGCCGACAACTGGGCCAATCGCTTGAACTTGGACTTGGATCTTCAGATCACCGACACCGAACGATTCCATGCCTTTGTCGGTCCCTTGGACAAGCAGAACCGATTCACGCGTTGGGAAGTGATCGACGGTGATTTACGTTACCGCAACGAAATGAACCTGACCCCGGCGACCGCGTTCTTCGAGGGCGATTTGGGCGTCATGCTGGGAGCCTTGGGTAATCAATCCTCGCCGTTCGAGTTGCCGATCTCGGCGGGACTGATGCCGCTGTTGTTCCAGAACGGCATTTGGATGGAAGACGCTGTCAGCGGCATCGCGTTTGCGTTGCCGGCCAAGCACAGCCGTCTACTCAACTGGGCAAACTTTGACGTCAGCTTCTTTGCCGTGTTCGATCAACTCAACAGCCCCGCGTTTGCCGACAACAGCGACGCACAAGCGTTCGGGACCGCCTGGTTCATCGAAGCCTATGGCGGCTACATCGAAACCGGCTATGCATATTTGAATCACCGCAACGATGATTCATTGAGCTACCACAACGCGACGTTCAGTTTTACGCGGCGCTATTTCGATCGCATCAGCAACAGCGTTCGTGTGATCGTCAATGCCGGGCAGGACCGGGCCAAGGCCGATCGAACGGCCGACGGCGGATTGTTGCTGGTGGAAAACAGTTGGATCACGGCGGCACCGTTGACCGTGGTTCCCTACGCCAACTTTTTCTACGGTTGGGATCGGCCACAATCGGTCGCCCGTGCCGGGATCTCCGGCGGCATCTTGCGCAACACGGGAATCAACTTCGACACCGACGGACTCAACGGCTTTGCCACACTGGACACCTCCGCCGCCGACACGGCCGGCGGTTCGGTCGGCGTGGATTTGATCGGCGACGACTTGGACCGACAACTGTTGCTTGAACTGAGCTATCTCACGACCCACGGTGACCGCGCGGTCGCGCGTGGTGATCAATACGCGATCGGTGCCCGGTATCAGTTTCCGATTTCCAACGCGACGCTGCTGCGGTTCGACGTCATGCACGGCTGGCGAGAAGGCGATGACGACGTGTACGGCACACGGATGGAATTCCGCTGGAAGTTCTAGGCTCTGTCAACATTAACGAAACAGTTTCAGCTTGATCGGAGCACCGACTTCCGCGGCGGAATCGGAGCCCGACGCGGCTTCTTCTTCGGCGTCCTGTTTGGACCGGGCGGCATCGACCAGTCGCGCCAGTCGTTCGATCTCGGTGCGTGATTCGTGCGCCGACTGAACTCGCTGGTTGGTGATCACGACGATCGTGTCACGTGCTCGCGAGGATTCGATCGCCCACTCAATGGCTTTGTCTTGATCGGCGACCAAGCGAATCGCGGCGCACTTTTTGACTCCGTCGAGCAGTTGGTGGGAACGCTGCAGAAACGAACCGGCTTGGTTGGGACGTGACGTGACGACGCAATGATGCGCGAAGCGTTCGATCGCATGGCCGTAGCTGGCCAGCAGATCGTCGCCGTCGGCTTCCCCGATCGCCAAAACGCACCACACTCGACCGCCAGCCCCCACGGCCTTGGCCGTCCGCAAGGACTCGGTCACGCGGTCCACCGTCCCGCCGGATTCCAGCACCACCGTGGCGTGGCCAAAATCGACCAATCGCTGACCGCGGCCGGGAATCGATCGCAACGTCGACAAGTGCTTGGCGATCTCATGAGGCGAATGGCCCAGCAGCGATCCCAAAGCGGCGGCGGCGGCGATGTTCGACGCCATCGAAATCCCGCACAGCGGCGTTTCCATCATCGCACTGGTGTCTCCGGCGGTCAGCATCAGCGTCGCCATGCCACCGGATTGATCGATCATGATCGCACCAAACTCACTGTCCGACGACGTGCCGTATAAGATCGGCTTGCAGCGTGCCTCGTCCAACAACCGAACCGTCTTGGCGTCGTCACCGGGAGCGATCACGATTCCCGTCGGCGTCAGTTGTTCCAACAAACATTGCAACCCACACGGTCCAAAGTCATCGGACAGTTCGCGTTTGCCGGTCACCATCAGCACATCAAACTGCATCGAGTCGTAGTGCCCGTCCCGGGCGGCGGTTTCATCGATCTCGATGATCGCGATGCGGCTGAGGCAGTCGCTCGACTCGGCAATCCACTCAATCAACTCGGCGCCGTAACAGACGCGCTGTGATGAGGTCTCGTTGACCACGCCGTCGCTGGATCCGAGATCACATTGGTACGCGGTTCGAATTCCCAACGCTTTGGTCAACGTTGCCGCCAACAAACACGTCGATGTCTTGCCGCTATGACCGAGGACGCCGACGGTCAACAACGTCCGATCGGGCTGACGGTGCCGGGCCGAAGCGATTCGGGCCAGGGCATGGTCGACGCTGCCGACGATGCACTGGGGCAGCGGACAAGGCAACATTTGTTCGGTCAGAATGCCGCTGGCACCGCGAGCCAACGCCACCGAAATCAATTCGTTTGGATCGCCTTCACCGATCCGATACAACACCACGTCGCCTTGATCACAATCCGCGACGTCGTCGACAAGATTCGAAACCGCAAGATCTTCGCATCCAAAAAACTTGGCCTCGGGAAACAACGCGGCCAACATGATCGGAGTTGCCGCCGCGTCGTCTTCGGCCGCACAACTTTCCACGGTCACCGACGTCATCGGCGGGGCCCCCGTACCGGACACCTTGGACAGCGGAACCAGCTCTTTGTTGACCGAGTCATCGTCAAGGAGAGTGCGAAAAGAAACGCTTTGTCGAACGTCAAATGCGTGTCGCATGTGATGGCCTCCGTGCACATCGTGGGGTTCAGCTTTCACGAATGAGTAAGCGATCCTTTCGCTTACGTTTGGTATCCGCGATCGATGCACAGATTGTTCTCGTATCGCAAAACCGGTCAATACGAGTTTTTTCGGCGGCTACATCAAGCCTGCGTCGCGAAGCATCAGCTGTAAATCGTCCCAGGCCGCTTTTTTCGCGGCCGGATTGCGCAACAGATAAGAAGGGTGATACGTCACCAACACTTTGCTATCAAAGTATTGATGAAATTTTCCTCGCAATCGTCCGACGGACAGTTTGGTGCTAAGCAGTGCTTGGGCGCTGACCAGCCCCAAGCACACGATGTATTCGGGTCGCAAGATTTCGAACTGTGCTTGGAAGAACTCGCGACAGTTTTCGATCTCGGTCGGCTCGGGGTTGCGGTTGTTGGGCGGCCGACACTTGACCGTGTTCATGATGTAGACGTCTTCGCGGGCGAACTTGCACGCTTGAATCATCTTGGTCAGCAGCTGACCGGCTTTGCCGACAAACGGACGTCCCGACAGGTCTTCTTCGCGACCGGGGCCTTCGCCAAAGAAGGCGACTCGCGGCGCCACGTTGCCTTCGCCGAAGACCGTTTTAGTGCGGCACTGGGAAAGGATTTCACAGCGCGTGCAGGCGGCCACCTGTTCAGAGAACTTTGCCAGTTCGGCGGCGCGCATCTCAGGGACCAGCGATGGTCCCGGGTAGGGCTCGGCGGGATCGGCCGAATCGCTCTGCAGCGAGAACCCGGGCGTGGGTCCTGCGGTGCTCGGCTGGGCGGAACCGGCGGCGACAGTGGTGGGCGCCGCCGCGGGTGGAACCGTGGGGGGGGAAACGGCGAGCGGCGCGGACGCCTGGTCGGAGGTTCGCTCGGACGTTCGCTCAGAAACTTGCTCGGATCCTTGTTCGCGCGAACGGTTGGCGGCGAACCGCAACTGTTCCGCCAACGCGGTCACGGAGTCGGGGTCGGCCGCCGGCAACCACTGGACGCCGACACGTTGCAGATGTTCGGCCAATCCGGCGGCTTGGGCGAGGGTGACGGCCGGATCGGGCCCTTCGAGATTTTGATTTTCTTGCGGCATGGCACCATAGATAACACACGGCCTACTTGTTTTGCACCATGGCGTTTAACATAGCAGGCTTGTTTCCCATCCCGTTCCGCGCCACGCCTGTCCGACAGTCTTTTCCATGCCCGTCCCCCAAGTTGCGATTGTTGGCCGTCCGAACGTCGGCAAAAGCAGTCTTTTTAATTGGCTCGCCCGCCGCCGTTTGGCGATTGTTGACGACTACGAGGGCGTCACCCGCGATCGCATGACGACCCTGATCGAGACGGAGGACCAGTTTTTTGAGCTGACCGACACCGGGGGGTTGGGTATCGAAGATCCGGACGATTTGACCGCGGACGTTCGTCGCCAGATCGAATTTGCGATCAACTCCGCAGACGTCATCTTGCTGGTCGTCGATGTCCAGACCGGGCTGATGCCCCTGGACCAGTTGGTCGTCGAGCGGCTTCGAGCGGTGGAGCGTCCGGTGATTCTGGTCGCCAACAAATCCGACCAGCAGCACCATGACATCCACGCCGAGGAGTTTCACCGACTCGGCCGCGGGCATCTGATCACGGTCAGCACGACACAGAATCGAAACCGCGACGAGTTGCTGGAACTGATCCGCGACCGGCTTCCGCCCTCGGACGAAACGGCCAACGTCGCGACCATGAAACTGGCGATCGTCGGGCGGCGAAACGTCGGCAAAAGCACCTTCGTCAACACATTGGCCGAGACCGATCGGATGATCGTCAGCGAAGTGCCCGGCACGACCCGCGACAGCGTGGATGTGCACTTCGAAGTCGATGGCCAAACCTTCATCGCGATCGACACGCCGGGATTGCGAAAACGAAAGAGCCAACGCACCGACCTGGAATACTATGGCATGCACCGGGCCCAACGCAGCATCCGACGCGCCGACGTCGTGCTGATGTTCTTTGACGCCAATGAAACGGTCAGCAAAGTGGACAAGCAGCTGATCGGCTACGTCATCGAAAACTACAAGCCGTGCATCTTTGTGATCAACAAGTGGGACCTGTTGCACGACACGATTCCGACCGAGCGGTGGGTGCGTTATCTGCGCCGTCAATTCCCGACGCTCTCGTACGCGCCGATCGCATTCATCACCGGCCAGACGGGAAAGAACGTCAAAGCGCTGATGAACCATTCGTCGATGTTGTTCAAACAGGCTCGCGAACGTGTTTCGACCGGACAGTTGAACCGTTTACTGCGCAGCGCGATCGAAGCCCACCAACCGCCGCTGTACCAGAATCGTCGTCCCAAAATCTATTACGCCACACAGGTCGCGACCGAACCGCCGACGATCGTCGTGATGTGTAATGACCCCAAGGCATTCTCCAACGATTACCAGCGTTACCTGATGAACGTGATGCGAGACCATCTAAAATTTGGCGAAGTGCCGATTAAGATGTACCTGCAAAAACGCGCCCGCAATGACGATGAGGACGTGATCAATCGCTGAGCGGCGATCGGCAACGCGGTGAGAGAGGCTTCCAGCCTGTCAGCCCCGAACTGAATCCAACCGGGCACGGCGAAGCCTAGCAACACCGCGAAGCCTAGCAACACCGCGAAGCCAAGCAATACGGCGAAGCCTAGCAACACCGCGAAGCCCATCAACCTTGCGAATGTCATGAAATCGAACGGCGGTCTGATTCGGTGGATCTTGTTCGTCTTGCTCGGCGTTGCCCTGGCCGCCGTCTCGGGCCGTCTCTCTGTACACACGGTCAATGACACGCCCAGCTATGTCCATTATCCGCTGAACTCATTGACCGATGCGTTGCTTTCGACTCGCACGCCGGCCTACCCGATCGCTTTGTCGATCATCGATGCGACTATCGGCCTGTCCTGGGTTCCGCTGCTGCACGTGCTGCTGCACGCGACCGCGTCGTGGATCTTAGCCGAAGCCTTGATCGGTCGTGGCATGCCGCTGCGTTCGGCAACCGCGGCGGCTGTTTGCGTGTTGGTCGGATGCACGGCGGCGGACCACATCAGCACCGTCAGCACCGATGCGCCGGCGGCGTCGCTGGGTGTGATCACGGCGGCGTTGTTGATGAACGCCAGTCGCACACGATCGACGCCCCAAGCGATCGCCTGTGCGGTCGCCGCGGTTTTGACCATCTTTGTACGACCGGCCTATCTGTTCCTGATTCCGTGGCTGGCGGTGGCCGGATGGCTGTTGTCCCATCACCGCCAGACCGACGAGGTTGTGGGAACAACGGATCCAGCGTCCCAGTCGTCACGACTGCTGGGATTCAAACTGGCCCTCTCGGTCGCGGTGGTCCTCGTGGGCTGGATGTGCTTTCGGAAACTGGTCGTGTCCGATTTCGGCATCGCGCCGTTCGGTCACCAGAACCTTTCCGCGATCCTGGTTCAAACGGTGTCGCCGCAGACGCTGAGAGATCTGCCCGGCGAGTCGGGCGAACTGGGACGAGCGGTCGCCGACGAACTGGAGAGTAAGGGGTTTCAACTGCCCGGCCCAAACGGCGGCTCGTTGCCCACGCTGACGATCGAGGAGCAATGGGGGCAGATCAACTATGGCGTCGTTTGGCCGCTCGCCCGCGACCAGTTCGCACAACGAGATGCGGTCGGCTTGGTCGCGCCGCAAGTCGCCGTTCATCGACGAATCGGTGACTTCAACCGAGCGATCCTCTCACAGTCCCCGGGCGGCTACGTGCGATGGTTGTTGTTGGCGGTGCGTCGTAGCGTCTGGGGCACCGCGGCGAACATCGCGATGCATCCGATCTTTCTGCCGATGATCTTGATGGGATTGTTGGGGCTGTTGATCAAAGCGACCAAGCAACCGACGCTCGGCCCGATCGTTGTCCCCGAGGGTTGGAATGCGTTTGCGGTCGTCGCGATCTCGTACGTGATCTTCAACGTCGGCTTTGTGATTCTGTCGAGCCCGCCGCTGGGACGCTTTGCCGACGCCGGCGCGATCTTTTTGCCAGGATTGATCGCCAGCGTGTTGGCCGCAAATGTTGCAACGCCAAACGCAGTCCGCTGATGCTGCCCGTTGACGCTCGACGGTGACTACAACCCCGCGTTGACGCGGCAAAACTCCATGCACAGCGTCGCCGCGTTGAGCAGCATGTGAACGACGATGGCTGGAACCAGCCGTCCGGTTCGCTGGTACAAAAAACCCAATCCGACCGAAAGGAAAAACAGCGGAATCGGCGCGGCCCCTTGGCCCCAATGCATCGCCGCAAACAGCAAACTGGTGACGTAGATCGGCCAGGCCGTGGAGGGTTTCCAAAACGACACGGCGTCGGAATCAGGCGGTGGGTCGGCGATCTGTTGCAACCCGCCTTGCAGAAGCAGCCGGAATTGAAATTCTTCGACGATCGGGGTCAAACACGCCGCTGAAACAAGCAGGGCGAGAAACGTCTGTGTCCCGCTCTCTTCGGCCAGCAAGTTGGTCACCGTGTGTTCGTATTGAACCAGATTGGAAACCAGCAGATTCAGCAACAAAACGGGAGCCAGGATCCAAACGGTTGCAAACAGCCCGCGGCGGATGTCGTCTCGATTGGGAACCAAGCTCAAGTGCGCCAGCGTCGCCCCTTGCGTCAATCGCAAGAAGATCAGGGTGAGTACGAAGGCGGCGAGATTGGCGATGAAGTGGATTCGAACCTGGCTGCGAAGCTTCGCGGCGCGATCACTCGGCGCTGCGGCGGGTGCATCATCAGCCGAAGCATCATCCGGAGAAGCGTCGTCGGCCGGTGCGTCTTCAGCCGAAGCGAGTTCCGGCGGAGCGTCATCGGCTTGCTCGACCACGGCGGCGGCGGGTGGCGTTTGGTCCGTCTCCTGCTGCGGCGTCGACAGCGATTGCTGCAACGACGCACCCACCAGGATCATGATGCCGAACATCAACAGGAAATCAAAAACCGTCCAGCGTGGCCGGGGCTGGGGGAGCCGGGTGATCAAGTCGGCCGAAACGTCTCCGCACAGATTTCGTTTGCCCCGTCCACGCCACCACTGAATCCAGAGCACGCTGCCGGCAATGAGGAGCGTGAGCACGGTCAGCGAGATGGCGAGGAAGCCGATTTCAAAGAGGTTCACGCGCTGCATGGAGCGTTCATTCCGGTTCGTCGGGTTCGTCCTGCATCAGCCTTGCCGCGGCCAGCGTGTAATCGTAACCCGAGTACACGGTCAGCAGGATCGATCCCCACACCAAACCCAGCGTGGTAAAGGTCAGCCAGGACGGAGCCGTTTCGTATTGCAGATAGATCAGCGAGGCGACGACGGCGGCGCACTGCAGCACCATTTTCCATTTCCCCAGCCAACTGGCTGAGAAATCTTTGCCGCTGCCCTCGACCATGCCGCGCAAACTGGTCACCAACAACTCGCGACCGACCACCAGCGTGGCCATCCACGATGCGACGGGTGAGTTGACCACCCCGACCAGGGCGATGAACGAGCCGCAAATGATGATCTTGTCGACAAACGGGTCGAAGATCCGGCCGAATTTGGTGACTTGGCCATACTTGCGTGCCCAATAGCCGTCCATCCAATCGGTCGACGCGGCGACCAAAAAGACGACCGTCGCGGCCAGAAAATAGCCCGCCGGGATCAGCGCCATCACGGCGATCGCCATCGCGAACCGGATGCTGGTCAACGCGTTCGGCACGTTGTAAATCGAACGCTTCCCGATCGAATCGAGCAGTTCGGGAGGCGATTCGGGAGGCACGGACTGCGGTGACGGCGGCAAGGGCACTGCTTTTTGGGGATGATTCAGACGCGTCGGGGCTGCACAACGGACTGTCGACATGATGATCGTCTCCGGCCAACGAGGAAAGGGGCACGCGGCGTTTTCGCCCGGATGAGCCTTTAGAGCCCTCCCGCGGCGTCATCCTGCGCCCGTTACCCCGCGCCACGCTGCCCGGCTGCACTGGCCGCCGGCTACACTGCCCGCCGGATGCACTGGCCGGCTGCCAGTCCCATGGCGTTCCCCTCCGCGTGCCGTCTTGGCGCTGCGCGAAACAACACTTCAATTACGCTCATGAGTATCGAAGCAATAGAACAGGCGATCCCCCACCGCCCGCCGATGCGTCTGATCGACGAAATCTGCGAGCAGAGCGAGACGACAATCGTCTGCAAAAAATCGTTTTCGGCGGATGAATTTTTCGTCCAAGGCCACTTTCCGGGGCAACCGATCGTCCCCGGCGTGATCCAGTGCGAATGCTGTCTGCAGGCCGGCGCGGTGTTGTTGCACCAACAGATGGACAGCGCACCGGGCAGCGTGCCGGTGGCGACCCGCATGGACAGCGTCAAATTCAAACGCATGATCCGCCCCGGCGACACCGTCGAAATCCACGTGACGCTGAACGATCAGCTCAGCAACGCCTACTATTTGACCGGCAAGATGCTGCTCGATGGAAAAATGGCGATGCGGCTGGATTTTGCCGTCAGCGTCAGTGCTCCCGAGCCGCCGGCGACCGGTGAGGAGACGCAGCGGTGAGTGACCCGAGCAACCAACCGGCCGTGATGGATTTTTTGCAGATGTCCGGAAAGACCTATCTGGTCCTGGGCGTCGCCAACAAAAAAAGTGTGGCCTACGCGATCGCACGGATCATCGAACAATCCGGCGGCAAGGTGATTTACGCCGTCCGCAGCCAAGCCCGCAAGGAAAGCACCGCGAAATTGCTGCGTGACCGCGACGTGCGGGTTTGCGACGTCGAACACCAAGACCAGATCGACGCCTTGGCGAACCAGCTCGGCGACGAAGGTGTCACGTTGGCGGGAATGGTGCACTCGATCGCGTTTGCCGATTATCCCGATGGCATTCGGCCGTTCCACGAAACGACGCGACAACAATTCTTGCAGGCGGTCGACATTTCCGCCTACTCCCTGATCAACCTGTCCAACGCCTTGAAAGATCGCTTTGCCCCCGACGCGTCGGTCGTCACGATCGGGATCAGCACCACCCGCATGGCCAGTGAAAGCTATGGATTCATGGCCCCGATCAAGGCGGCACTGGAATCGTCGCTGGCGTTTCTGACCAAGTCGTTCAGCCGGTTCAGTCGCGTCCGCTTCAACGCCGTGGCCGCCGGCTTGCTCAAGACCAGTGCCTCGGCCGGCATTCCCGGCTACGTCGATTCTTACCTTTACGCCGAACAGGTCATCCCCCGCAAAGAGGCGGTGAAAACGGAAGAAGTTGCCCAGACGGCAGCATTCCTGTTGTCATCGCGAAGTAGTGGGATCACGGCCCAATCAGTGGTTGTCGACGCTGGAATGTCGATCAACTATTTTGACGCCTCGGTCGTCGGTGCCGTGACCGATTCCCAGCTCGGCTAATTTCGTTCCTCCCTACCGCGTCCCCTGTTTTCAATCGTCATGTCCCGACAGATCTATATCAACGGCCAATTCCATGCCCCGGAAGACGCGAAAATCAGCGTCTACGATCACGGTCTACTCTACGGCGACGGCGTCTTTGAAGGCATGCGGATCTACGGCAAGAAGGTGTTTCGCTTGACCGAGCACCTCAAACGGCTCGACGAATCGGCCTGTGCGATCAATCTGCAACTTCCCATTTCCTTGGAACAGCTCGCCGCCGACACCAACGAAACGGTCGCCAAGAACGAGATTGTCGACGGCTACATCCGCTTGATCGTCACGCGCGGCGCCGGTCCGCTGGGGCTCGATCCGTTCAAGTGTTCGGATCCACAAGTCATCATCATCGCCGACTCCATCACGTTGTACCCCGAGTCGTATTACGAAAATGGTTTGGAGCTGGTCACCGCGTCGACGATTCGAAACCATCCGGCGGCGCTCAGCCCACGGATCAAGTCGCTCAACTACCTGAACAATATTCTGGCCAAGATGGAGGGGCTCAAAGCCGGTTGCATCGAAGCGTTGATGCTCAACCACAAAGGCGAAGTGGCCGAGTGCACCGGCGACAATTTATTCGTGATCAAAAACGGTCGGCTGAACACGCCGCCGATCGAAGCCGGCATTCTGGAAGGCGTCACCCGCAACGCCGTGTTGGAACTGGCCCGTGAAGCGGGCATCGAAACCACCGAACTGCCGATGACACGACACGACATCTACGTCGCCGACGAGTGTTTTCTGACCGGCAGCGCGGCCGAAGTGATCCCCGCCGTGACACTCGACGGACGCAAGATCGGCGATGGCAAAGTCGGCCCGATCACGCAGCAGCTGAACAAAGCTTTCCGCGAACTGGTGCGGAAGTAGACCGATACCCCACGAGCAACGCAGTGAAGCGTTTATTCCCTGCGTTTGACGAGGTGTTAGCGGCAGGGCGCAAGCCCACCGGTCCCTCATCGTTCCCGAAACACCGGAGGGCTCGCGCCCTACCGCTAAAAAAATGCTCCACAGCGTTACCCAGGAGGGCAGCGGAAGTTTTGCCCACCGTTCGTGGGTCCGTTGCCCCTCAATCGCTCGGCTGTAATCAATTCGAGCACCCTGAACAGTCGATCCATGTTTGTGCAGCAGCAACTGACTCGGAGTGCGTGGGGCAGGCCGGGTCAAAACACTGCCAGCAGCAAGTCGAGCGACCTGGGTTTTCTCGAAGTGCCGGCCCGAGTGGCTGGTGCCTTGGGGCAGAAAGCCCGGGTCGTCTCGCATGCGCTGAACCCGCTGTCGAGCCAGCTGTAAACGCAATTCCGCTCGAAAACCCTCTAAAAACGCCGTGCCCGATTTGACTTTTCGGTCGATTTGAGCGTTAATTAGGTCAATCGGTTGATCAAAACCGATCCCCCACCCACCTAAGCCCCCTATCTTGGGCATGCCTCCGCGTGCGAGGCATCGATTATTCCTCGGAGACAATGCATGAAACGGTTCGCAATTCTATTTGGTTGTCTCGCTCTTCTGGCCAGCCCCGCGTTGGCGACGAGCGAATTCAGCAAACAATGGAAAAACAAATACTTGAGCGGCGATGATGTCGACGAGGCATTCGTCAAAAAAGCACGCAAACACGGCTGCTACATCTGTCACGTCGACAAGGAAGACAAGAAAAAGGTCCGCAACGAGTACGGCAAGGCCATCCACGAGTTCTTGAAAGCCGAAGACTTCCCCAAGGACTGGGTCAAAGAAAACCCCGAAGAAGCTCAAAAGAAGATCTACGCCGGATTTGAAAAAGCCGGTGAGAAGAAGAGCAAAGACGGCAAGACCTTCGCCGAAAAGATCAAGAACGGCGAAGTCCCCGCGACCGATTCTGGCAAAGAATAGTCGTCGATCCGACTGCCGACACGGCCACCCCAAACGCTTGCAGCACCCCGGTGCCGCAGGCGTTTTTTTTCGAGCCTAGCCAGACTGTCCCCTCCCCCACGTCCCTCCCCACAACCGAGTAGTTGCAAATGCGTTCGTTCGTCTGTTCTCTTGCCGTAGCCGTTGCCTGCATCGCCGGCACCCGCACCGCCCCCGCCGAATCACCCTCCACAGAAGACGGTTTTGTCAAGATTTTTGATGGCGAGTCGATGGAGGGCTGGAAACTGGCAGAAGAAAACACCGATGCCTGGCAGGTCGAAGATGGAAAGCTGGTTTGTCGTGGCGAACGCTGCCACGCCTTCTACGTCGGTCCGCTGGCTCCGATGAAGGACTTTCATTTCAAGGCCGAAGTCATGACGACGCCGGGCAGCAACGCCGGGATCTATTTCCACACCAAGTACCAACCGACCGGCTGGCCGAAATATGGTTATGAATGCCAGGTCAACGTGTCGCACAAAGACCCCAAGAAGACCAGCAGCTTGTACGCGGTGGAAAACGTTTCGGCCGAAGATCTCGCTGCCCACGGGATCAAAGACAACCAATGGTACACTCAAGAAATCATCGTGACCGGTCGTCGGATCCAATTGATCGTCAACGGGAAAACGATGGTCGACTACACCGAGCCGGAAAACAAAGAAGCGTTCGACAAGAACTTTGAGCGGCGTTTGGGTGAAGGCACGATCGCGCTGCAAGCCCACGACCCCAAAAGCGTTTGCTACTTCCGCAATCTGCGCGTCAAACCGCTGTAGCTTCGTTGCCGCGTGGCCGACAGACCTGCGGTTTGATTCACATCCGCATGCCGCAAATCATCGGCGGCTCGATGAACGACAGACGTGTTCCGCCGTACAACCGGTGGTCCCACTGCCCCGGCGGCAATTGGGATTCGTCGTAGTGTTTATCCGTTTCGGCGACGATCAGACTGCCCGGCGGGGAGTGATTCATGGCCAGACGGATCAGCCCCTGCAGCGACTCCGCGGCGGTTTCCCACATCGCGTAGGGTGGGCACAGGTAAACAATCCGCGGGGTATCGTCCAACGGTGCGTCCGGATCGGCCGGCCCCAGAAGACTGCTGCCCAAACGAAACGCGTCGCCGTAGAGAATCTTGATCTTGGACGCCACACCCAACGTTTCGGCGGTCGATTCCAAGAACGCGTGGGCTCGCCGGTTCTTTTCGATCGCAATGGCCGACGACGCGCCCCGGCTGAGCGATTCGAAGGCGACCGCTCCGGTGCCGGCAAACAGATCGTACGATTTCGAACCCTTGATGCGGGGGCCGATGATGTTGAACAAACTTTCTCGCACGCTGTCCTTCATCGGCCGGGTGAATTCCGCGCCGTGGTAAACCACCGTCCGGCCGCGCATCGAGCCGCCGATGATCCGCAGCTTTTGCGGACGCCGTTTTTGCGGTTTCTTCGGGGTTGGGGGTGGATCTTTCGATTCGAGAGATCCGGTTCGCGGTCGACGCGGCTTGCGGGAGCGGTTCATCTGGGGAAGTATACGCGGGCAGCGTTTTTTCGCGATCCCCGCTGGAGTCAAACGGCCCGCCGCCCGCCCCGGCCGGCCCCCTCAGCGACCGCCCAAAACCGAAACGCAGCTCGATGCGTAGTGCTGCTGAGCTCCTTCGTTCCCACCGCAGGTTTCCAGAACTCCATGATCGTCCGCAGCCCACTCCAAACCCTTGTCCCCGTCTGCCTCATCGCGGCGCTGTCGCTCGGTCCGGTCCAGGATTCACGCGGCCAACAACCGGATGCCGAACCCTCGCAGCCGGCTCCAACAGCTGCATCGGCGGCTGATTCGGCGGCAGGGTCTGCGACGGTAGACCACAGCGGGCACGCCCATGCCGCCCAAGCCGCCGATTCGGCGACGGCCCCCCCTGACACAGCGGCCGAGACCGAAGCGATCCTCAAGGAATTCAAGGAGATGGCTTCGCCTGAGTTGTACGAAGAAGGGATGGCGGCCCGTGACGCCTTTGAAGACGCTTCGCAGCAGTTCAAGGACAAGGTGTTGCAGATGCGGCGCCACTACATCCTGTTCGTCAACGAATTCAGCGACGATCGCCAAACCTACCTGACGCTGCGAAACGAAAGTCGCGAGCTGATGAACCAGGCCTATCGAAAAGCACTCGATCTGATCGACTTCTATCCGGACCCGGTGGCCATGCGCTATGTGGTGACGGTTCTGGAACAGCGATTCAAACACGACGTGTACAACGCCGAAACGCTCGAAGGTGCGGCGAAAATGCTCGATTACGGAATCCGGCTCCGCTACGTCGCCCTGGCAGCCGCGCGTGCCGCGATGTGCGCCGGCGATTTCCCGCTGGCCGAAAGTCTCTACAAGAATCTTCAGGAGGATGAAATCGAAGACAAGGACAAGGCGATGATGGTGCAGTTTGATGCCATCAAAAAGCAGTTCGAAACCGAGCAAGAACTGTTGCGCAACGATCCCGAAGACCTGCCCCAAGTCCGCTTCAAGACGACGCGTGGCGAGATCATCGCCGACCTGTACATCCACGAAGCTCCGTCCACCGTCGCCCACTTCATCGAATTGGTCGAATCGGGGTTCTACGACGGATTGGATTTCTTTCAAGTCGTCGAAGGGTTGCTCGCGCTGACCGGTGACCCGCTCGGCGACGGCAGCTCGCGACCGGATCGCTTTCTGGCCGATGAACATGGCCGCGACGTCGTTCGCATGCCCCTGGCCGGCTCACTGGTGATGGCGAAACTGCCCGGCTCCAACAACGATTTCATCCCCAACACGGCGGGCACCCAATTCGCCATGCTGTTCATGCCGTTGCCCTCGGTCAGCGAGCAGCAAACCGTGTTCGGCAGAATCACCAAGGGCCTGGACGTCTTGGGAGCCTTGCGGAGAGTGGACCCGCACAAAGAAAAGAAGAAAGGCGCCGTGGTGATGCCGCCAGACCGCATCCTCGAAGCCGAAATCCTGAATCGCCCCGAGACGCTGCCCGAAGTGATTTACGCCGATCCCCTCGCTCCCCTGCAGAACGTGCCGGGGCCGGTTGGATGAGTGAGCCGCGACGCGTCAGCGGCCGGGCCCAAGGCAATGCCCGAGGCCTTACGGCCAGCGACTCACCCTCCGTTTCGCATTCACACTTGATCCGACAGACCGGGTAGTGGACGAGGCGACGTGTCCTCAGTTATCGGGTAGTGGACGAGGCGACGAGTCCTCTGTTTTCGGGTAGTGGACGAGGCGACGAGTCCTCTGTTTTCGGGTCGTGGACGAGGCGACGAGTCCTCAGTAGTCGGCAAATCGGCCGAGTGACGACGTCGCCCATCGAGGCCCGCGGACTCACCGCAAACGGCTGATCCGCCACTAGCTGACGCTTCCCACCGGGACCATTAAGCTATGCAGTAGCGAATTCCTCCCCTCCTCCACGTTTGATCCCGTAACCGCGATGTCTCAGCCAACCGACCCGATGTCACGCGCCGCATTTGATGGACAAGCCCCGGCACTGATCGACCGGGTGGTCAACCTGATGGATCCCGACGGGGACGTGATTTTGAACATGTCGCACGAGCAAGCGTGCGCGGCCGTCGCCAGCGGCGATGCCGAAGCGGTCCGCCGCATCCGCGGTCAGTTCGCGATTTGCCAACAGGAAGGAAAAACGATCCGCATGGCGCGGTCGATCGGTCGACCGATGCGATACTTTTTGGCCAAACGCGCCGAAGGGCCGGCATTGGTGATCGCCGAGCGGATGAGTCAGATACTCGATCAACTCAAGGTCGAAGGGCTCGCCGATCAATTCCATCCCTCCTACACCCGGATGGTGCCGGCGCATTATCTGCTCGAACTACAGCTGGTCGGCTGTCCCGATCCGAACCCACAATTGACGCGTTACTTTGCCCCCGAACGCAACCGCTTGCCCGCCGACATCGATGCCATCGGCGCCGCCTACATCCAGCGACTGGCCGAAGTGATCGATCAGTATTTGATCACGATCCCCGACCATGAACCGATCGGCGTGATGTTCAGCGGCGGAATCGACAGCGGTTCGATCCTCGTGCTCGTCGATTACCTGCTCCGCCGACGCGGGCATTCCTCGTCACGACTCAAAGCGTTCGCGTTGTCGTTGGAAGGCCGCTCCCAAGACGTCGATCAGGCACGTGAGTTCCTCAAGGCGATCGATTTGGAAATGTTGCTCGAGCCGATCGAGGTCGCTCTGTCGGACGTCCGTTGGCAGGACGCCGTCGCATCGATCGAAGACTACAAGCCATTGGACGTGCAGTCGGCGACGATGGGCTACGCACTGCTCCGTGAGATTCGCCGGCGTTATCCGGATTGGAACTACTTGATCGATGGGGACGGCGGCGATGAAAACTTGAAGGACTATCCGATCGAAGACAACCCGGAGCTGACGGTCCGCAGCGTGCTGGGCAATCGGATGCTGTACCAGGAGGGCTGGGGTGTCGACGCCGTCAAACATTCCCTCGTCTACAGTGGCGGGCAAAGCCGGGGACACAGTCGCACCAGTGCGCCGGCCGCCGAATTCGGTTTCAAAGGGTTCAGCCCCTACGCCGTTCCCGATGTGATCGAAATCGCCGAAGCGGTTCCGTTCGTCGCGTTGACCAACTGGGACCATCAGAAACTCTACGCGCTCAAGGGCGACATCGTCGCCGCGGGCATTCGGCAAGTGACCGGAGTCGAGATGCCGGTGTATCAAAAACGCCGCTTCCAACACGGCGCCGCCGACCCGAAAACGTTCGAGCGATTGTTCCCCAAAAACGAACAAACCTACCGCGATGAATTTTCCCGAATGATTCGGGCGCACGTTGGTGTCTAGCCTTCAGGCGATTCCCGGTCGCTGCGGAGCAGCGAAACAGAACGGCTAAAGCCTGCACACCAGCGCATGTCGGTGTCCAGCCTTCAAGCGCATCCCCACGCGCTGCGAAGCAGCAAGACGAGCGGCTGAAGTC
>NZ_JBFHKV010000028.1:0-19013 GCF_041595215.1 Stieleria sp.
ACGATGCCGTGATCGCCGCATTGGACTCGGGCAAACTGAGTGCCTATGTGATCGATTTCCCGACCGCCCAGTTGCTCAAACACCCCAAAGTCATCTCGTTTCCGCACCTCGGTGCGTCGACCGAAGAGGCCGAGGAGAACTGTGCGATCATGGTTGCCGACCAAGTCCGCGACTTCCTGGAAGAAGGCACCGTGACCAACTCGGTCAACTTTCCCGAAGCCTCCATGCCGCGGGGCGGCACCGGATGTCGGATCACGATCGCCAATGCCAACGTGCCCAACATGGTCGGCCAGATCTCGACGATTCTCGCCAACGCCGGCTTGAACATCGCGGACCTGCTGAACAAGTCACGCGGCGATCTGGCTTACACCATCATCGACCTGGACGGCAACATCGAAGAAGCGTCCCTGAAAGCGCTGCGCGATATCGACGGCGTCCTCGCCGTGCGACATTTGCCCAACAAGTAGGGCGGCCTAAGCGTCACGCTTGCGGGCAGTGGTCCATCGAGCGTTCTGTGCCATTCGGGTAAGAGCACCTGCCCGAAAGACTTGAACACGGAATGTCCGGTTCACCTGTCGGGTAAACTGATCCCTGCCTCTCCCACGTGAGCCAGGAAATCCCTCATGCCCCCGACCGTCGTTCGCCTCTCCGGCCTCCTGATCGGATGCTCGCTTTCATGGTGCATCCATCATGTCGACGTTTCCGCGGCATCGCCCTGGAAACGACACACGATCGACAACACCCATCGCGGGGCCGACGGCGTGCGACTGGGTGACTTCAACGGCGATGGTTTGCCGGACGTCGTCACCGGCTGGGAAGAATCGGGACTGGTGCGGCTGTATTTGAATCCCGGCAGCACCAAAGCCACCCAGCCATGGCCGGCGGCGACGATTGCCCGTGCCAAGTCCCCCGAGGACGCCGTGCCGATCGACCTGGACGGCGACGGGCGGCTGGACATCGTCAGTAGCCACGAAGGCAAACAGCAACAACTGCTGGTCCACTGGAACAACACGCCCGCGCCGCACTCAGATTCATCGCAACTGCTCCAGCGACAGAACTGGACCACCGATCGGTTCAAACCGCTCGACGGCGTGATGTGGATGTTCGCCTTGCCGCTGGGCACGATCGATTCCCGGCCAGCGTTGGTCGTCGGGGCCAAGGGTCCCAAGGCCACGATCACGCTGTTGCTCGGTCCAGCCACCCACCCCCGCGACCTGACAACATGGACCACGATTCGGCTGCGCGACGCCGGCTGGATCATGTCGCTGCGGGCCGTCGACATGGATCACGATGGTGACCTAGACGTCGTGTTCAGCGATCGCAAAGGCAACCGCCGCGTCGCCGCGTGGCTGGAACAGCCCGACGATCCCGAACAGATGTGGACCGAACATGTGATCGCGGGGCAGGGCAGGGAGGTGATGTTTCTGACCGCCACCGCGGAGCGTTGCCTGATCAGCACACGAAACAGCGACTCGCTGGACTGCCGCCGCGCCGGCGACGCCTGGCACGTGACGACGCTAGATCACCCGGCCGGAGTCAACAATGGCAAAGCGATCGAACGTTTTCCCGACGACCGGATCGTGCTGACGGCCAACACCCACGCCAGCCCCAACCGCGATCTGCCGGGAATCTGGATCCGCGATCCACAGGGAAACTGGTCAGCGATCGATCCCACGACCGCCGTCAAGTTCGATCGGATGGAATTGATCGACCTCGATGCCGACGGAGACCTGGACGTGATGACCTGCGAAGAACGCCAAAACCTGGGCATCATCTGGTACGAAAACCCGGCGCGTTAGTTTCAGGTTTCAGGTTTCAGGTTCTGCCTCATTATTTTCTTGTCACCCATTTTCTTGTCTCCCGCTCCCGTCCCTCGTTTTTCTGCCTACTGCCTACCATCTTTCTGGCATCTCCCTCCATCTCCTGTTTCACGCCGCGTTTCACACGCCCCATCGCCAAGAATCGCCTAGACCCCGAGCGTCTCGATTCACTACTGTCGCCAGGAAAGTGTTTCCATCGTCCCCCTGCGTGCGACAGGTCTTGCATTGTCCCCGATCCAACGATTCCGTCCGTGGTTGCTGCCGATCGGTGTGATGGCCTGCATGGTCGTGATCTTGATGCCGTTGCCGACGGTGATCATGGACTTCTTGCTGGCCGGCAACATCGCGTTGGCGGTTGTGATTCTGTTGACGACCATTCATGTGGCCACGCCGCTGGAATTCAGCGTGTTTCCGACGCTGCTGCTAGCAACCACGCTGTCCCGGTTGGTGCTGAACATCGCGACGACGCGACTGATTCTGGCCGACGCGCCCACACTCGGCGACGACGCCGCCGGCGGCGTGATTCGAACGTTCGGGCAGTTCGTCGCCGGCAATCAGATCGAAGTCGGTTTGGTGTTGTTTTTGATTTTGGTGGTGGTCCAGTTTGTGGTCATCACCAAGGGGGCGACACGGATCAGCGAAGTCGCCGCGCGATTTGCGCTCGACGGGATGCCGGGACGGCAATCGGCGATCGATGCCGACTTGAATGCGGGAAACATCGACGCAGCGACGGCGGCGGGCAAACGCGACGACTTGATCGCCGAAGCCGACTTTTACGCCGCGATGGACGGTGCGGGGAAATTTGTCCGCGGCGATGCCGTGGCCGGACTGGTGATCACCGCGATCAACATCATCGGCGGTCTGTATCTGGGTGTCGTCGTCTCGGGCATGGGCTTGGCCGATGCCGCATCGGTGTTTACCAAACTGACCATCGGCGACGGGTTGGTCAGCCAGATCCCGTCGCTGTTGATCTCGCTGTCGGCCGGTGTGCTGGTCACGCGCGGCACCCGGCGATCGAATCTGTCCGACAACTTCGTGACTCAATTGTTGGGAAACTCTAAAGCCCTGTTGATCGCGGGTGGGTTTCTGTTGTTGCTGGTCATCACGGGTCTGCCCCCGATCCCCTTGATCTTGCTGGGCAGCGGGTGCGTGCTGATCGCGACGACGCTTGACCGGAACGAAAAACAGCAGGCCGCCGAGGCGCAGCGTGAGCGTGAAACGGAGGCCCAAGCGGCCACGCCGACGCAAAAACGTGTCGAAGACTTCTTGACGGTCGACCCGCTGGAAGTGGCGATCGGGTTGGGGCTGCTCCCGCTGGCCGATCCGATTCGCGGCGGTGATCTGATGCAGCGCATCGCCAGTCTGCGAAATCAGATGGCCGCGGAAATCGGCATCGTTCTGCCCAAGGTGCGGGTACGCGACGACGCGACGCTCGGCCAACAAGAATACGAAATCCGCCTCTTCGGTGACTTCGTCGCCCGAGGCGACTTGCGGGTCGACAAACTGCTCGCCAGCGGTGACGGCAGAACGACCGGAAAACCGGACGGAGAAGCGGTCCACGAATTCGGCGGCACGACGTCGATCTGGATCGATCCGGCGGGCCGCGAACAAGCGATGATCTACGGATACAAAACGCGGACGGCACCGGGCGTGCTGGCCGATCACTTGGAACAAGTCGCCCGCGCCCACGCCGACGAACTGCTCTCGCACGACGCCACCAAACACCTGCTGGATGAACTGCGGCAGGTGGCTCCGGCGCTGGTGGACGATTTGGTCCCGACCCGGCTGTCGATCAACGACGTTCAAAAAGTCTTGCAGGGACTGTTGCGGGAAGCGATCCCGATTCGGCAACTGGGCATCATCCTGGAAGCCCTCGGTGACGCCGCGGCACAGTCCAACGACGCGTCGGAACAGATCGAAAGCGTCCGCCGACGACTGGCAAGGACGTTGTGCTCCCAACTTCGCGACGAACAACGCACGCTGCGGGTCGTCACGCTCGAATCGTCCACCGCGGCACAGCTGCAACCGCTCCATGGGCCGGCGGGGCAGGGGG
Source organism: Stieleria sp. (assembly GCF_041595215.1). Lineage (NCBI taxonomy): Bacteria > Pseudomonadati > Planctomycetota > Planctomycetia > Pirellulales > Pirellulaceae > Stieleria > Stieleria sp. Next base: position 3,874 of record NZ_JBFHKV010000028.1, read on the forward strand.
ATCGGTGGACCGATCACCAAGCCGGGTCGGGCGCGACATCTCAATTGGGAATCCGACACAACAAAACACAAGACGTCACTTGCGACGCGATTCGTCAAGCCGTTAAGAACCTATCCAGCGAAGGTTACCCGCCGGTCCTGTTGGTCGGCCCACATCTTCGCCGCCGCGTGAAACAGGTGACCGAAGAAGCCGGCATCTGGACCCACGTTCTGTCCACCAACGAAATCACCACCGACACTCAGCTGGAAATTCACTCGACGGTCGGCCGGCCCACATCCACCGCCGCCGCTTAGTCCTGACGATCCTCCGCCCCGCCTTTTTACAGCCCACTTGATGCAAGTCAAAATTTTCCGAGCCGCGAATTTGCAAGCTGCCCTGGAGGAGATCCGGGAACAGCTCGGGCCGAATGCATCCGTTCTGCGAACGCGACAGTGCCGAGACGGATGGATGGGTTGGCTGGGCCGCAGTTACGTCGAAGTGACCGCCAGCAGCGGCGATCAGCAGCGCGACGCGGCCGGCATGACGGCTGACGACACGCACCGCTCACTGGGACGCCTGCCGGGCAATCAACCCACTCCCAATACACTTCCGATCGACGCGCGACAAACACTGTCGGTCGTCGGACGAATGCCGACGAACCCCAGCAGACCGACCGGCAGGCCCCACCTGAACCATTCTCTGTACTCTGACCCCACTGCGGATTACCGCACCGGTCTGATCTCGCTGGGCGTTTCCGAAGCCGTGGCCGACCGCTGGATCCGTTCGACCAGCGGTTTTGTCGCCAACCTGGGCGACCCGGTCGAACCGTCTTGGCTGGAACAGTTGCAACGCAGCGTGGCCCGCGAGATCCGTCTCAGCGGCGCAATCCAGCTCAACCCCGGCGAACGCCGAATCGTGGCGCTCATCGGCCCGACCGGCGTCGGAAAAACCACGACGGTGGCAAAGCTTGCCGCCGGATTCCGCATTCAATCCAAACGACGCGTCGGTCTGTTGACGATCGATACGTTCCGAATTGCCGCCGTCCAGCAACTGCAAGCCTACGCGCAAATCATGGACTTGCCGATGAGCGTGGTCGAATCGACCGACCAGATGCGTGGTGCGATTGACCAACTGGGCGATGTTGATTTGATTTTGATCGACACCGCCGGACGGAGTCCCAAGGGCGACATGAGCATCGCCGGATTGGCCGAACTGCTCCGCACCGCCCAACCGGACGAAACCCACTTGGTCATCAGTGCGACCAGCACCGCCGCGGTGGTGCAATCCGCGCTGGACGGATTCGCCGCGGCCAGACCGACCGCGGCAATCCTCTCGAAACTCGACGAAACCCCTTACACCGCGGGCGTGCTCTCGGCGCTAACGTCGTCCCGAGACCGCCTCGGGCTACCGATCAGCTACGTGACCAACGGACAGCATGTCCCCGATGACATCGCCGTCGCGACCGCCCAACGGCTGACCGAGCGATTGATCCCTGCGCCCGCCGGCGTGCGGCAGTTCGAAGCCGCCTAAAAGAAACGAACAATAAAACTCAACTCACCATGAGAAACAACCGATAGAGAAAAAGCCGAGGGCTGGAAACTCAAAAGACGACTTGAGATTTTTTTTGAGAGACCACTTTCGGCGACTGGGTTGACCCCGGCACACACGAACAAGAAAGCTGGACAAGGATTGTTTGGTCCATTGATCGTGCCCGTGCAGAGATTCGACTCAGAGTGGCGCTGACGATTATTGTTCGCAGCAATGTGATACGGATCGTCGGCAAGAGCGAAAGCGAAAGCGAACCCCAAACATGACCTCGGCGACATGATGTCGTCGGCAGTCAAATTGAAGATCACGGAGGATTGGATGCCAGCCGCAGTTTCAACAGACGATGAAATCCTAGAGGTTTGGAAACGATTCAAACAGACCGAGAAGGATGCGGACGAATACGAACCTCTACGCAATCGCCTCGTCGAGCGTTACATGCCCTTGGTTCGATACAACGGTGAACGCATTTGGCAACGTTTGCCCGATGGCGTCGAATTGGACGACCTGATCAGCGCCGGAATCTTCGGCCTGATGGACGCGATCGATGCCTATGACATGGACCGCGGCGTCAAGTTCGAAACCTATTGCGTGCCCCGAATCCGAGGCGCCATGCTGGACGAACTTCGCACCATGGACTGGGTTCCCCGGTTGGTTCGCAGCAAGGCCAGCAAGCTGGCCGTCGCCAAGAAACAATTGGAAACCAGGTACGGACGTCCCGCCACGGTGCAGGAATTGTCCGAACACATGGAACTGTCGATCGCTGAAGTCGAAAAGATGGAATCGGACGCCAATGCCGTCGGTGTCGTCTCACTGAATAAAAAGTGGTACGAGACCGACAGCTACAAGGACGTTCGCGAAATCGACATCCTGGAAGACAAGAAAGGCGAAGACCCGACCCGACGTGTTCAGAAGAACGATCTGATGCGTTTGGTCACCAAGGGACTCAATCGCAACGAACGCTTGATCATCATTCTTTATTACTACGAAGAATTGACGATGAAAGAGATCGGTGCGACACTGGATTTGTCCGAGTCGCGGGTCAGCCAGATGCACACGTCCATCGTCAACCGCTTGCAAACCCAACTGGGCATGCGACGGGTCGAGTTCGGCACGGCGTGACGGTCCTCCAGTCCGTCCGAAGTCCCCGTGACTTCGACGACATGTTCTCCGTTTTGCAATTGAGTCCACCGCGTGCGCGTCGCCCACATCATCACTCGCATGATCATCGGCGGCGCCCAGGAAAACACGCTGTTCAATTGCCTGGACTTGATCGAGCATCATGACGATGAAGTGATGCTGATCACCGGGCCGTCGCTGGGGCCCGAAGGCGACTTGCTGCACCGCGCCGGTTTCTTCGGTGACCGAAGTCAATTGCGGGGCAGGGCAGGGGAGTTGCAAATCGAGCTGCTGCCGATGTTCCGTCGCAACATCCATCCCCAACGCGATTGGGCCGCTTCACGGGCGATCCGAAAAACAATCCAAACCTTTCGCCCCGATGTCGTGCACACGCACAGCGCCAAGGGCGGCTTGCTGGGACGAAACGCCGCCTGGTCGCTCGGCGTGCCGGCCGTGATCCATACCGTTCACGGAGCGCCGTTTCACGATTTCCAGCCTCGCGTGGCGCGAGAATTCTTCCGACGTTGCGAACGCTTCGCCGCAACCCGCTGCCACCACCTGATCTCCGTGGCCGACGCGATGACCGATTTGATGGTCCAAGCCGGCGTCGCACCGCGAGAAAAATTCACCACCATCTACAGCGGGATGGACGTCGATCCGTTCCTCCGCGCCAACGAGCATCGACAATCGGTCCGCGAAAAATACGACATCGCGCCCGATCGCATCGTGATCGGCAAACTCGCGCGTTTGTTTCACCTCAAAGGCCACGACGACCTGATCACCGCCGCGGTCGATGTGATTGCCCGCTGCCCCCAGGCTCTGTTCCTACTGGTCGGTGATGGCATCTTACGCGAGCCCCTGACCCGGCGGATCGAATCACTCGGCCTGGCCGACCACTTCGTGTTCACCGGACTGGTTTCCCCCACCGATGTCCCTCCGCTGATCGGTGCGATGGACGTGCTGGTGCACACCTCACTGCGTGAAGGCTTGGCCCGGGCGCTGCCCCAGGCGTTGATCGCCGGGAAGCCGGCGGTCAGCTTCGACGTCGATGGGGCGCGTGAGGTCGTGATCAGCGACGAAACCGGTTTCCTGGTTCCGGCGCGGGACACCACCAGATTGGCGGACTCACTGATCCGTCTGGTCGAAAACGACCAATTGCGGCAAACCATGGGCGGGGAAGGGCAGAGGCGTTTCACCGAGCAGTTTCGCCACGAGACGATGACGCAGCAGGTTCGCGCCATCTACGAACGCATTTTGGACCGCCGGTCCCCCTGAATCGGTTGCCCACGGGCAGGCCGCCGCCGAATCCCCGGCTTTCGCCACAGGCGGGGCGTCAACTATGATGCCGACACGCCAAGTCTGGTAAACTCTGCCGGCTCTGACAGCCCCCCCGACGAGATGGTCGCGGGACCGGCTCGAACTCCGACACGCTGCCATTTCGTCCATCGGTTACTAATGACCAAGACCCGAGATTTCTACGGCCCGTACCGATTGACTCGTCTGATTCGCTCCGGCTCGACCGCCGAGGTCTGGGAAGCGATCCACGAGCACGAACAGGAACGCTACGCGCTGAAGATCCTGAAAGGGCAGATGGCCAAGGACAAAAGCGAAGTCAATCTGCTCAAGCACGAGTTCAACGTCGGCAAGGACCTGCAAAACAGCCCTCGAATCATCAAGATCTTGGATTATTCGATCGCCAACGATCGGCCGTTCCTGGTCCTGGAACTGTTCAGCGAACTGAACATCAAACAGGCGCTTCGACGCGGCCCCGACTCGCTCGCCTTCATGCTCGACAAGATCATCGAACAGGCCGGCGAGGGCATCTACTACATGCACACCCGCAACTGGATCCACCTGGACCTGAAACCAGACAACTTCCTGGTCAGCCGCGACGGTGAAACCAAGCTGATTGACTTCACGATCACCGAAAAGAAGAAGTCCGGGCTGAGCAAGATCTTTCATCGCAAAACCCTGGCCAAGGGAACGCGGAGCTACATGGCGCCCGAGCAGATCCGCCGCAAGGTCTGTGACGAACGGACCGACATCTATTCCTTCGGTTGTGTGCTGTTTGAAATGGCCACCGGCAAGCCCCCCTTTACCGGCGACACCCCGAACGATTTGCTCAACAAACACCTGACCGCTTCGATCCCCAGTGCCATCGCCTACAACAACAACGTCACCAAAGAATTTGCCGATCTGATCAAACGCATGATGGCCAAATCGGCATCCGCACGGCCGGATTCGATGTGGGACTTTTTGAAAGAGATCCGGTCGATTCAACTCTGGACCAAACGCCCGCGCAAGCCGGAGATTAGCGTCTTCGACAGCATGCCCGGCATCCGTGGCGCCGATGACATGCTCCGCAAACCATCGGCGGCAGACCTAAACGACGAAGAAGAGGATTGACAATCGATGGCCGGACCCGGACTCGATTTTGAAATCGAAATCGCGGAACTCGAAACCCGCATCAGCGCCCTCCAACGACAGACCGAACGCAGTGAAGCCGCCGAAGGCGAATTGCGGTCGTTGCGGACGGACCTTGCCAAACAATTGCGCGACGTCTATTCCTCGCTCGATCCATGGCAAACCGTTCAAGTCGCCCGACACAAGAACCGCCCCTACACCAAGGACTACTTGAACCTGGCGTTCGACGATTTCGTGGAACTGCACGGCGACAAGCACTTCGGCGATGACCGCGCGATGCTGGCCGGATTCGCAAAATTGGATCGCTTCAAAGTGATGGTGCTCGGGCACCAAAAAGGACGCACGTTCAAAGAACGCGCCGCCTGCCACTTCGGTTGTGCCCATCCCGAAGGCTATCGCAAGGCGATGGTCAAAATGCGATTGGCCGAGAAATATAAACTGCCCCTGATCTGCTTCATCGATACACCCGGTGCCTATCCCGGCATCGGCGCCGAAGAACGGGGCCAGGCGCAAGTGATCGCCGAAAGCATGTTCAAAATGAGCCAGCTGAAAACGCCGATCATCTGCATCGTGATCGGCGAAGGCGGATCCGGAGGAGCGTTGGGGATCGGTGTCGGCGACCGGATCGCCGTGATGCAACACGCCTATTACAGCGTGATCAGTCCCGAAGGTTGCGCCGGCATCCTCTGGAAAAGCCACGAACACGCACCCAAAGCCGCCGCCGCGCTCCGCTTCACCAGCGATCACCTCAAACGCCTCGGCGTCGTCGATGATGTGCTCGACGAACCACTCGGTGGAGCCCACCGGGATCATCACCAAATGGCGACCCGACTCAAAACGTACCTCTCCAAAACACTCGGCGAGCTCGAAAGCCAGTCGGTCGATCAGCTGCTCGACTCACGTTACGAAAAATTTCGGCGCATCGGAGTCTTCCTCGAAGAAGCCTGCTGATCGCCTGTCCGTCGGTCGACCAAGACCGGCTCGACTCCCCAAACGCGCAACAGCTCGGCCGCCGAAACGCCGAATCCGAAAACGCCACCCTCCGGCACTTCCGCTGTGCTGCCTTCGTCACCAGGCTCCGCCAGGTGTACGCCGACGACATGCCCCTCGTCGTCCAACAGCGGAGCGCCGGCCGTCGCCTGCAGCGAGAGCCGCGAATTGGCGAACCGGTACTCCATCCGGCCATCCCCATCGATCCGGATCACGGTCGCTTCATGAGCCACGCGGCTCGGCGAGGCGCCCGCGTAGACCGCCGTCGCCATCCATACGGTATCACCGACACTGGGAGTCGCGGTTGCGAACTGCAGTGGTCGAAGCCCCCGAGCCAACGATCCCGTTGAGACGGCGACGAGATCGTGCGTCCATCGATCGACAGCCGACTCACCGACTTCTTCGAATTCGATGATCTGCCTCAACTGTCGCATCGCATCGCTGGCACCGAACGCTTCGCTGACCATGATCTTCGTGACGCCACTCCGAGCGGCCTGCGCCGCGTCTGGGTTGACGATGGGATCGGGTTGTTGAAGCGCCGGATGCAACGGCATGATCATCACGGGATCATCTCCGGTCACCAAACGGACCGCGAACGCCGTCGCACGGATCTCATCGGGATCGATTGGAAACTCGTTGACCGCCACGTAGGGACGCCAGATCGTGAAATCACGAACCGTCGGCCCGCGATAACGATCGACCACGGCGGGAGAGTTGGCGAGCCGATCCGTCAAGGCATCGGAACCGGACTCGACCGAGCAACCGCCCAGACCAAGGGCGAGGGCAGGGGCGAGCAACAGACCGGCACCCGACAGCCGTGCTGTCGGGTGCATCCGATTGATGATCTTCAAGATGCAATTCCAAGTAGCAGAACGAAACAATTAAACAGTTTAAAGTTCACTCTCGGCGTCGATGATGGCTTCATCTTCAGCCTGAATCTCCGCTGCGATATCGGTATCGATCTCGGGCGGGGCAGGGCCGCCGCACCCAATCATCGGCATCAATAAACACGTCGCCAACACGATCAACGCGAGACGGTCACGTCGTGGTTGAAAAGAAAGGGTATAGAACATGCGATCAATCCTTAAAAGATTCGAGAGTATTAATTGACTTGGTTTTCTTCATGGGACTCTCCATCATCGACGACGCACAGATTCTTCCATACCGTCGCGTCAATGTTGAAGTTATAAAACTGCACCGACCCGTCGCAGAGAGCGGCGTGAACACCGACGTGGGCTGCACCGAAGTAATGGTTCCAGTTGGTCGATCCGCCGGCGTCGCGATCGGGCGCATACGCATCGTTGTCGGATTTGGGCGGGAAATGCCAACGGATCGTATCGGTATCCCAGCCCGCATTGTTCCAGCGTTCGTTGTCACCCCCATCAAGCCCATGCTCGGTATAGGGCAATGACTTTTCCGCGAACACGATGCTGTGCGTCAGCCCGTCACGGATATCAGCCAGACGGCGTTTGTCACCGTCTTTGGCCCAGATGATCGCACCGGCACGCTTCTTGACCAGACCTCCGTTGGAACGACTGCGCGTCGACACCGCAGGAGCACCAAGCGGGGCTTCGGGAATAAAGTTGACGGCCGTATCAGGTCGACCGTGGTAGAACCCGCCGTTTCCGGCGTAATCCACCCGACCAAACTTCGCACTGCCATACCCCGTCGGCGCCCGACGTGTGGGACAGTAATAGACGGGAATCAGTACTTGGGCGACGTCGTCTTCACGTGAATTGTTGGGACGATTCGGCCACCATGGCGGATCATTGGTCGCCAAGTCGTAGACGGCGGCCTGCTCCAGGAAGGGCAAAATCCTCCACTGCGCCGACCATCCGGCGCGGTTCGCCGCCCGGCAACATGCGTCGGACGTTCGGCCCGACGGGTTGCTCGTCCCGGGATCTCCGTCCCAAGGCCCCGGCGGCAATTGTTTGTAAGTACTTTCGTAGTTCAGAGTCGCGAGTGCAATTTGCTTCATGTTGTTGCTGCACTGCATTCTGCGAGCCGCTTCGCGTGCAGCTTGCACTGCCGGCAACAGCAGCCCGACCAAGATTCCGATGATCGCGATCACGACCAGCAACTCAACCAGCGTGAAACCGCTGGACACCATTCGATTCGAACCTCGCGTTCGCGTTGGGTTGTCCGATCGAATGTTACTACCTGACCACATTGTTGTCTCCTGTAAGTGATAACTGTGGTGATTCAAAATATGTTTCATGTGTAAATCGGTTGTCGTGCCACTGGTGGCAACGTGGTCCACTCCATTCGATGCATCGTCCGCAACGGACAGAGTGAAGAGAGACTCTTCGACAGAGCGTTCGTGCTCCGGGCGATACCGTAGCGACCGGATCTCGATACAAAAGACGAGTTCCAAAGTCTTGTCGCTTATTCATCTAAACCGCGCCAAAGCCTTCGCCGGTTTCTAACATTTGCGACACCGGATGCCGGGGGCACGGCCGCCACCTGCGACGCATGCGATGAGCAATCTGGTGCGTAACGCCTGCGACACCAACAACCATGTGAAGGCACTCTGATTGCTTCATCGTTTCAGCATGAAAGCGAGGTGCGCACCACTGCATGAAGCTCTTGTGAATGTTCCATCGAGTAATGGTGTGAACTGTGTGAATAACAACAACGTCGCATTGATCAAGTTTTTGCGACCGCTATTCTCCGCCGCATCGGTCCAAACCGATCGATGAGACGCACCACTACAAACACGTTGCCGCGTCGCTCCGCTACCCCACCATTCAGCACCGAAACATTCACCGTGAAATCAAGAATGAACAAGCGTCGTCGCCTCACCAAAAAGCACCTCAAACTGGAATCCCTTGAAGCGCGTCAGTTGCTTGCCGCCAACGTGGTCAACGATTCATTGACGTTGGCAACCGACAGCGCGATCAACGTCCTGGTCAATGACACGTCCGGAAGCGAGGTGCAGTCAGTCTCTGCGTTTCAAGCAGATTTTGATCCGACCAATTACGACCCGGCCGTCAACGCCACCGATTGGTTTGTGCTTGAAAGGCCTGGGCAAGCCGGCGTGCCCCAACGATCTCTCATCCCCGGCGGCATTGTCCCGATCGGTGGAAACCTCGGCGACCTGGACATCGCTCGAGACACCGATGCCGACGCGAGTAACGATGCGTCACTGACCGCCGCAGACCATGGCGTGGACGCGTCCGAAGGGATTGCGTTGCCCGTCATTCGTGACAACAGCCCAGTCGACGTCGCCGGCACGAACCTGGGTGTGCCGCAATATGCCTCCGAAGGCGGCGGGCGTAGCTGGATCGCGATCGCCGCCGCGCCGGAAAACAGCGGTGAAACGTCGATCGGTTTCTCGACGGCGTTCTTCCCCTACCAAGCCGGCTGGGTTGGCGGATCTTACAACTCCGCCGGCGCCCTGGTTCCCCAAGTGGACGGCGCACAGCCCGCGCCGATCGTCACCGGATCCGGCGGTGTTTATGAAGCCACCGTCCCGGGTGTCACCGATGCCTACAGCGAAGGATTCCTGTTCGCCGTCGGAGGCGATAACGAGGACAACTACACGCGGACGCGCCCGATCGATGGCGGCCGTTGGGCGATTCAGCACCGTGACAATGCCGCCGAGATCGGCGGCGCCGAATCGGACGATTTCAATCTGCTCTACATCCCTCGTCATGCACAAGGCCTGATCGGCGGTGTCGTCAATGGCGACTTTGCCGGTGTCAGCCCGATGCGTCAATCGTTCGGCGAGTTTGATCTCGAACGCCAGTCCGACGGGTTCTGGCGACTCAGCGTACCCGGTCACGACATCACCTCCGGCGCGCTGATCATGGAAAACTATGACCTGTCGGTCAGCCAGCCACGCAATAGCTACTTTACTTATGACGACGCCGGGGACGGCAGTGGCGACATTATCATTCGCCAGTTTGCCTGGAACAGCAATACCGAAACGCCGCTGAACTCGGACTTCGTGTTCTTCTTCGTCCCCTTCGAGAACACGCTTAGCCCGACCACCGATCTGACGGTCTCCTCACTCGGTGAGAACAACAACGGCTTGTCCGCCAAGGGACTGCCACTGACACTGAACGCCGACGGCACGGTCAATTACGCGACCGCCGGCGCGATCCGCGCACTCGGTGCCGGCGAAACCGATACCGACTCCTTCGTCTATCGCGCCACCGATGGAACCACCGAAAGCGACGAAGCCACCGCGACGATCAATTGGGTCGGCGTCAACGACGCCCCCGAAGTCATCGCGTCGCCGGCCGAACTGATTCTCGACGAAGACGGCCCGGCGACCCTGATCGACCTGACAACGATCTTCAACGACTTCGACGCCAACGACGTGTTGACCTACGGCGTCGATACCGGAGTCAGTGGACTGATCAACGCTGAAATCATCGGCACCCATGCCTCGATCACACCCGCGCTGAACCGATTCGGTTACGTCCAAATCTCGCTGTCGGCGACCGACACCAGCGGCGAAACCGCTTCGGTCACGCTGGACATTTCCGTTATTCCACAAGACGACGACGTGCAGGCGGTCGATGACAACGGCACGGTGACGGATAAGTTCACCCCCGCCACCATCAACGTGCTCGGCAACGACTTCCATCCCGACACCACCGAGTTCTCGGTTTCGGCCGCCGAAATTTATGGCGACCCGGCGGCGACCACCAATGGCGATTCGGTGTTTACCGTCATCAACACCACCGCGGCACCCAACGACCTGACGATCCAAAGCATCGGCAACTTGGGTGACGTCGCGGTCGGTCGTGGCGGATTCGATCTGTCGCTCGCCGACGGCGTGTTCTTGGGCACCGGCCGTGACAACACCAGCCCGTTCCCGACGGTCAATACCTACAACGCCTTCGGCAGCTACGGATTTGCAACCGACCGAGGCATCGGCGGCGGCGAACGGAACACTCCATTCAGCGCCGCGTTCTTCCCCTTCGGCGATCAATGGACCTCCGGTCACATCGCCGCCGATGGAACCGTACTCGGGGGCGTCGGCATTTCTCAAGCCAATGTGACGCTGCTTCAACCGGGACTGTTCGAAATCACCATCCCCGAAGCCAGCTTCACCGACGACGGCTTGTTGTTCGCCGTCAGCGGCAGCAACGACGACAACATCGTGTCGGTCTATCCACAGGGCTACAACAACAAATGGCTGGTCCGCCAGATGGACAGCGATTCCGACGCCACCGGATTCGAAAGTGACGCGATCAGCTTTGTCTACCTGCCCGGTTCGACGACCGGATTGATCGGCGGACGTGCGGCGTCGGAAGAAGGCCAGTATGCCTTGCGACAGCGATACGGCAACGTCTCACTCAGTTCCGACACCGACCTGGCACCGCTGGTTTCGATCGATGGATACACACCGGCCGATGGCGCCCTGATCGCCGTCGCGACGTCTTATGACTTTGCCGACGTCAACGGAGTGTCGACCCTGATCCCAGCCAATCAAGCCGTCATGGCGACGCCCCAAGGTAATGCGTTCCGGATTGACATTCTGCAGTCCCAGACCTTCACCCCGACCGGGAACTTCCCCGAGTTCCAGTTTATCTTCCTGCCCTACGACAGCCCGCTGGAGAAGATCGACGGGTTGGATTTCAGCATCGACGGGTTTGACAGTGTCAGTGCCCTGGGAGCCTCCGTCACGCTTGAGGCCGATGGAACGTTTACCTATGACCCATCGGGTGCGGGTGCACCGATCGCTGACCTGGGCAACGGTGAATCGACCACCGATACGTTCACTTACACGATCCGGGACGGCCGCGGCGGAACTTCGACCGCAACCGTTTCATTGACCGTGCAAGGAGAAAACCAAGCTCCGACGGCCAGCGACGACGTCGTCAACTTGAATGAGTTGAGCGCCCAAGGCGCCTTGATCACCGTGCTGGGTAATGACGTCGACCCCGACGTGGAATCGCTGCTGGGAACGCCGACCGGAATCCCGTCGGCCAACCTGGCGGTCGATGCATCAAGCGTGTGGTCGGTCTCTCAAACCGGCGCGTCGCCGGTTCACTTGACGGTCGGTGCCGGAGCAACGGGGACTGTCGAAATTCTGCACGACGGAACTGCCATCAACCAAGCCGACGGCGTTGTGATGGCAACGATCCGCGAGAACTTCGACGGAGCCAACACGAACTACCGCTTGGTTCAAGCCTTTGATAACGGCAGCGGCACCTCACTCGCATTGCAACAGTTCGGAACCGATGCGGCGGCCGATGCCGACGTCTCGGTCGCGTTCTTCCCGTTTGCCGACAACTGGGTCGGCGGACACGTCACCGGCGGAGGCACGTTGACCCACGGAAACGGATTGACCGACGTCGACGTGGTCCGAACCGATGTCGGTCGCTACGAAGTCACCATCCCCGGTGTCACCGACGCGGCACTGGACGGTTTCCTGTTCGTCATCGGCAACGAAAACGCGGACAACGTGGTGCAAACGCGAGCCATTGCGGGATCGGCAATGTACGAGGTTGCCGTCCGCGACAACCAACAGGATTTCGGTAACGGTGAAGACGGCGGGTTCTCGTTCGTCTTCGTCCCACGCAACGCACAAAACCTGGTCGCCGGAACGATTGATCCGTTTCAATCCGGCCCCAATGGCGTCAGCATGGCGATCGGCGAGTTCAACGTCGAACGTCTGGACGTCACCGACGGCGGGCACGAGTGGAAAGTCACCATCCCCGGACAGTCTCCAGACACCGGCATGTTGGTGCTGACCAACCAAGACAACGGTGAAGTCGAAGACAACTTCCTGAGCTACCAGGATGACGGAGCGGGAAGTTTCGTGATCCGCTCGCATGACATGCCGGGACTAGGCCGCCAAGACCAACCGTTCACGTTCACCTTCATCCCGTTCGATTCCATCGGCCAACCCGCGGCGCGTCCTGTTCCCGGGCTGCTGTCGATCGACAGCGTCGACCCGACGTCCAGCCTGGGCGCAACGCTGACGGCCAACGCCGATGGAACGATCCGCTACGATCCCGGCACGGTCCTGGATTCACTCTACGATGGCGAAACGGCAACCGACACGTTTACGTACACCATGACCGATGGCTTCGGTGGAACGTCGACGGCAACCGTGACCGTGAACATCGACGGATTCGGTACCGCACCGGTCCTGCATTCCTCGTCCGGTGCGAGCTACTACGGCGTGGGCGACGACGCGGTCAGCATTGACGGCCAATTCAACCTCGCTCCCGTCGGAGTTGCATTCTTTGACGGTGCCGTCGCCACGATCGAACTGACCAGCCGCCAAATCGCATCGGATGTATTGTCCATTCGCGACGAAGGCAACGGGGCAGGGCAGGTCGGTGTTTCGGGATCCGACGTCAGCTTTGAGGGCGTCGTGGTTGCCACCTTCACCAGCGGCAACGGAACGACACCGTTGACGGTGACCTTTAACGCCGCGGCAACCGAGCTTGCCGTCGATCGCATCTTGCAGTCGGTGACGTACAGCAATTCGGATCCCGTCGTCACCGGCGGGGCTCGTGAAGTGACGTTCTCCTTTGTCGATGGAAACGGCCGAGCCAGCGACCCGGTCACCAAACCACTGAATCTCGGCTTGGTCTATCGACGCGAATTGCAACAAGGCGTCAACCTTGGCTATGGCACGTACCAGGGCACATCCGACGCCCAGATCCGTGAATCCGATCCCGATTCGGTCATCGCACCAGGATCCGATCTGTTGGTCGATTACGACTCCGGCGGGAACGCTTCACAGGTTCTGCTGCGTTATAGCAATTTGTTCGGAGACGGACCGGGCCAAATCCCGATCGGTTCGGTCATCACGTCGGCAAACCTGGTGGTGGAGACGAACCCGAATACGTCCAACTCACCGGGCGATGGTGCGAACTTGCACCGCATGTTGATCGACTGGGACGACGCGACCGCAACCTGGAATGCGTTTGGAAACGGCATTCAAACGGGCACCGTGGAAGCGGCGGGCGGGTTTGAATCCCAAATCGGAACGGCTAGCGGAGCGGGCACCACGGGTACGGGTTTGCTGAGCTTCAGCGTGTTGCCGGACATCCAAGCGTGGGCCGACGGCGAAACCAATCACGGCTGGCTGTTGCAAGGTTGGCAAGACTTGACCGACGGATGGTTCTTCAGCAGTGCCGAAGACGAAACGCCGACGGCCCGACCCAAGCTGGAAATCGAATGGGTTCCCGCCGGCGCGAATGTCGTCAGTTTCCAACAGGGTGTCAACGGATACACATCCACGCTGGACACGCAAATCGATACCGCCAACCCCGATGACGATTTATCTTCGGTCGAAACGTTGTTCATCGATTCACCGAACACGCGGGCACTGATCCGATTCGACGACATCATCGGTGACCTTGCCGGACAGGTTCCCGCCGGTTCACGCATCATCACCGCGCGTATTCGCACGGCATCGTCAACCAGCAATGCTCAAGGTGACGGTGCACGATTCTTCCCCATGCTGACCTCCTGGGACGACACCGACACGTTCAACAGCCTGGTCGACGGCGTGAACATCGACGGCGTGGAAGCAGCCAGTGATTACACCACCTCCGCCGGACATCCGAGCCGCAACCCAAACGTTCAAGGCGGGTTCCACGATTGGGATGTGACCAGCGACGTCCAGGCCTGGGTCAACGGTAGCCTGACCAACTACGGATGGCTGCTGGAACCTTGGGAAAGCGGCACCGACGGTTGGGGCATGCAGAGTTCCGAAGCGGCCAATGAAATCGAACGACCGCGACTGGAAATTATTTTCGCAGCGGCGATTGATCCAGAAATCAACGTCCTCGGCGCCAACAGCCAAACGATCGTTGCCGGCACGAGCAACGTCTCGCCCTTGGCGGGAACCGACTTCGGTAGCGCGGACGCGACCAGCGGAACAGTCACCAAGACCTTCACGATCGAAAACAGCGGCGCCGCGGCGTTGAACCTTTCCAACGCGGAAATCATCGGCGCCGAAGCGGACGCGTTCACGTTCGCGAACCTACCACTCGCGACCGTCATCCCCGGCGGCTCGTTCTCCTTCGACGTCGTCTTTGATCCCGCCAAACTAGGACTGCACGACGCGTCGGTGGTGCTGACCAGTGATGATGCCGATGAAGCCG
>NZ_JBFHKV010000029.1:0-18952 GCF_041595215.1 Stieleria sp.
CAGTCGGCATCTTGGCAAGGACTCGTCGCCTCGTCCACTACCGCCTACCCGAAACGCAAGGTGACAAGGAGTGCTAGCGCTCTGTCCAGATGTGAATTTAGGATTGCTGAAGTGCTACACCAAGATGAAATGTAGCCAGAGCACTCGCCGGACAGCGTCACGCGTTTTCGAGTGAAAGCCGGCAACGGCAACGAGTCCGCCCGTTGCGATCACTCGCCGATGCGATACAGCGCGTGGCGGGTGCGTTGCAGCAAGCCGCCCTCGACGGGCACCGGGCTGGCCACGGTAAACGGTTCGTTGTCGGCCAAGCGGTTGGTTTGGACGACGTCGGGGCTGCTGGAATCCAACGGACCGACGACGTAGGTCGTGGCGTCTTCGCTGGTCACGTACAAATGGTTTCCGGCCACCAGCGGTGAGCTGCTGAACCCGATCCGGGACTTCGGCAACTGCACCGTCCAGATCGTCTTTCCGGTCTCCAGCTCCACCGCCGAGACGGTGCCTTTGGCGGTCTTGCCGTCGGCGATGAAGTAGACGCGATCGCCATCGATCGCGGGTGTCGGCACGTCGCTGCCAAGATCGTCGCGGTGCCACACGATGCTTTCGCGTCCCTTGCCGGCGACAACGTCACTGATTCGACAGGTCGTGACGGTGGCCCCGCGTGAGTACGGACACACGATCAAATCACCTTGCACCGCGGGCGAGGCGATGGAACGAAAAAATTTCTCTTGGTCGGGATTGAATCCGCCGACGCGTCCCAGTTCACGACCGTCGCTGGCCGCGTGGATGGTCAAGTGGTCGGCCCCCATCACGGCGATCAGATTTCGGTCTTCCAATGCGATCGGCGTCGCGTAACTTTGCGCCGCCTCTTCGGGGGCTCCCAATCGGCGATCGACCTTCCAGGCCACGTCACCGGTCGCCCGGTCAAAGGCCACCAGATAGCTGGGACCGGACTGCATCACCGCGACGACGACCAAATCGTTGATCAAGGTCGGACTGGAACCCAAGTCCCACCACAGCGTGTCCTCCCCATACTTTTTCTGCAAATTGACTTGCCATTGAATCTCACCGTCCAGGTCGACACAGGCCAGATCTCCGCTGCGGAAATAAGCGTACACGGCCTTGCCATCGGTGACCGCCGACGGGTTGCTGCCGCCGCCCTTGCGATGCTTGTTTCCGCGATCGCTGCCCAAGGCGGTCGTCCACAGTCGCTGGCCGCTGTGAACATCAATCGCCAGCAGCGTGTTCTGCCCCTCGGCCCCTTCGGTCAGAAAGGCCTTGGAATCGGCCAGGACAGGTGTGCTGCCGCCCAGACCCGATAGAGCCGTCGTCCACGCGATATTCGATTTCTCGCCCCACTTGATCGGATAAGACTCCCCCGCGGCGACGCCATTTTGATTGCCGCCACGCCATTGCGGCCACGGACTGTCGTCTTCGGCCATTGAATAGGATGAGACACCGAGCGAAACGGCCGCAGTGGCAAACAGGACGAACGCGATTCGAAACGACCGCATGGCGGGATTCCTCTAAACAGCTGGGAAAGCGGAGATGGGGGTGGGGTGATCGCCTGAGAGATCAGGGATCCATCTGTTATGATGGACGTCGCGAAATAATACCAGAGGAACCGCGGGTCGCGGTCCATTCCAGGCGGAGCAGTCGACCGAAGCGGGCCGCAAACTCGGCTCATCCACTCCCAATTGATGACGATCGTCGAAATGAGACTCCAGCGTTTGCGAAATTCAAAGCGGTTTAGTGGACCGTCGAGGCCGGCCGCCGGCCTGCTCGCCCTGGCCATCGCGTGGGCACCGATGCCGACTCAATCGCAAGACACAACCCCGGCGCCACCCACGGCCACCGAAACACCATCCGACGCGGACCGCGGGACACGGTTTCCCGAATCGCTCGACCAGCCCCGCAACTTGGCCCGGGATCGTTACGTCGATCGCCAACGGGCGACCCTGGAGATGTGGCGACTGCGAAAACAATCTCGCCAAGCGGTCCAGGATGCGGCCCGCCACCCGGACCCCGAAGTCGCCGAGCGCGCCGCTTGGATCCTGAAACAATGGCGCAGTGCCTCGCTGCCCGGCGTCGCCCAAGGTCCCGCCGAACTGCTGCTCGATCGAGGCAGCCCGTCGGCGTTGGCATCGGTCATGGAACAAGGTGCCTTTGATGCCGTCTTGGTCGCCGTCGAAGAATCAGCCGGGACGATTGAGTTCGATCAAATCAAACAACGGGTCGTCACCTTGTTGTCCCAGCGCTATCCGTTTTACTGCGACAAAGCGTTTGCCGCGGGGACCGAAGCGGACCTGTTGAACCTACTCGACGCGGTCGCCATCGATCGCAACGTCGCGACCGCCTGGCGTGACTTGAAACACTACCTGCACCCGGCCCAGCCCAAGCCCACCAACGACGCGGAACCGCTGCCATTGGCGGATGCACTGCCTTCGGCTGAAGCACTGCCTTCGGCTGAAGCACTGCCCTCGGCTGACCAGCTGCCCTCGGCCGCATCGCTCTGGAGTCCGGCCGAACGAGCAACCTGTCTCGCACAGTTCGCGATGCTGCGTGGCGACGTCGAACAATCGATCGCCCATGCGCGAGCGGCCGGTGATCCTGTCGTGTTGCGGATCGCTCGCATGCTGGGCGACCGCTGGCAGGAGATCGCAGACGACGCCTTTGAAAGCGCCGCTTCCGCGGCGACCCCGGACGCACGGATCGAAGCCTACGCGTGGGCCTTGGCCGCCACCGCACGCACGGGTGATCAAGTCCGCTTTGACCAAGCCCAATCGCAACTGTTGGCGATCCAGCCGGACGAGCCGGACGCCATCGATGATCTCCGCTGGCGGGCGTTGGCCATGCACGCCCGCGTCGACCAAGCGATCGACGTGATGGCCGCCCGCGACCCGGCCGCCGCGGCCAAGATCGCTTGCGCCGCATCCCGATTCCGACGCGCCGAGCAGCTCTGTGGTTACCCGCTGGAACAAATCGCCAGCGACCTGGACGGCTGGATCAAGGACGCGTACATCGATCAAGCCAACTTGCCGGCCGGGTCCATCGCACCCTCGATCGAGCGTCTGTATTCCTTGGCGCGACTGCTGGTCAACATCGGTGACACAGACAACGCGCAGCGAATTTACCGTCGCTTGACGCCCCGCCAAGTGATCATTTCTCCCTACGGTGCTTCGCTGCGAGAGCAAACCCTTGTCGAACTCGATCTGATCAATCGCTTCGACTGGATGCTCGACATCGCGGTCGCACCTGGGGAAAATGCGATGACCCAGCGAAGCCAGTACATCATCGCCCAAGCCCTCAACACCGAATCGGAGGCATTCCGCAAGGTACTCGATCGGATCAAACTGATCCGACCGGCACATGATTTCCGCGAACGATTCCGAATCACATTTCAATTGTTCCGGGGCAAACAACCGGACGGGTTTGGTGACTCGGACGACTTTGAAGCGTTGCTGGAATTGTTGCTGCACGACGAACAGAGCAAACGCAGCGGCGGTCGCACGCTGCAAGTCGAACAGATCTCACTGGATCTCGACATCGTCGACATGTTCATCCGCCAAGGCCGGGTGGAACTCGCCCGCCAAGGCCTCGCCGCGTTGACGCGTGCCCGAGAATTGGACGCGTTGATTTCGTCTGCCGAAACAGAATCCGAACAGGGCGACAATCGGGCCGCCGAAGAACTTTGGCAACAAGTCGCCCGCCAATCCGCCCAGTACACGCCGACCAATGCATTGATCACCGTCGATCACGGACTGTCCTACGCCAAATCGATCGTCGGCAGTTGGATCCTGGCCAAACGCGCCGGCCATCGCGAGATCGCCGAGCAATTGGAAAGCCGATTGCGTCTGATGCTGACGTCTCCCTCGATGAACTTTCGCAAAGAACTGGCGGACCATTTACGAGAAACTGGACAGCACGAACTGGCCGTCGAAGCGCTCCGCGATCTTGCCGTGTCGGCAAGTTTCGGCGGTGACGACGCGCCCGATTTCTTTCGCGTCGCGGTCACCTACGTCGGCTTGATCGATGATCTGAAAGAAACTCACCCGATCGCCTTGGACGAGTTGCAGATCGATTCATACGATGCGGTCAAATGGAGCGACCTGGCTGTCTTGGGATTATTAAAAACGTCCCGGTACCACGACACCGCGTTCATCTCCGTCCCGCTGAGTGTGCGCAAGACGTTCCTGCAACACGCGATCGAAACCGCGGACGAAACATTGGCGCGTCATGCGATCGATCAAATCGAATCGTACGATCCGATGAACATCGATTACGGCGAACGGATGCTGCCCGAACTCCGAAAAGCGGGCTTGGATCAACTCGCCGATTCGGCATTTGATCGCCTGATGGATCACGGACTCGAACAGATCCGACGGTACCGCACCGATGCCACGACGTTGAACAACTTGGCGTGGGCGGCGGCGATGAACGAGCGACGCCTCGACGAAGCCCTGGAACTGTCCGAGCGCGCCGTCCTGCTGGAACCCGACAGCGTGATCTATCGCGACACGCTCGCCGAAGTGCTGTATCTGTTGGGTCGAACCGAAGAGGCGTTGGCGATCGAGTCGGCTTGTTTGCTGGACGAACCCGACGAATGGCACCTGCACGAGCAAATCGAAAAGTATCGAAAACTGCTACAGCCTGATCGCAAGAACTGACGGTCGATCCCATCGACATCGACCGGATCACGATTCGGCGATCACGTGGGCCACCGCGTGGGTGCGACAGGCCGAGACGCTCAAGTGCAACAGTGCGATGTCGTTTTCGTTGGCGCACTGCAGCGCGTTTCCGCTCAACACGATCTCATGTCCGGCGCCGGGGCGAACGATCACTTCGATCTCATTCCAGCGGACACCACGTCGTCGGCAATGCAGTGCTTTCATCACCGCTTCTTTGGCCGCCCAACGCGTCGCAAAGTGGCCGGGCGCGTCGGCGGTCTGGACACAGTACTCAATCTCATCGGCGGTATAAACGCGTTCGAGAAACTGCTCACCGTGCGTTTCAATCATTTTTGCGATCCGCACCGTTTCGACGATTTCAGTGCCGGTGGCAACGATCGACATGGTGATGGCTATCCAGGCGACAAAGGGATGTCCGGACGAAACTCCGGCGTATGGACACCCCTTTAGTTTACTTCAGCCCGGATGCCTGTTGGGCCCGCAACAAGACCTCGGCGGCCACCGATCGGGCACGCTCCGCACCGGCCTGCAGCACTTCGCCGACGTAGTCCAAGTTTTTCTCCAAATCGACTCGCCGCGCGCGGGCGTCGGCGAAATAAGCCTCGCTCGCTTCGGCGATCGCCTTTTTCACCTCGCCGTAACCGAAACCGCCGCGACGATACATCGCCGCCATCTCGTCCCGCTGCCCCGAGTCGGCGAACAAGCTGTACAGTTGAAACAAGTGGTCTCCGGCCGGTTCCTTCGGCTCTTCCATCGGCCGACTGTCGGTGGTGATCCGCATGATCTGTTTGCGAATCGGTTTGACTTCACCAAACAACGGCAACGTATTGTCGTAACTCTTGCTCATCTTTTCGCCATCGGTTCCCGGCACTTTGGCGCTGTCATCGAGCACGTTGGCCTTGGGCATCACAAACGTTTCGCCGTACTGGTGGTTGAACCGACCGGCGATGTCACGGCAGACTTCGATGTGCTGGACCTGGTCAGCGCCGACGGGCACGAGTTGGCTGTCATAGGCCAAGATGTCGGCCGCCTGCAGAACCGGGTACGTGAATAAACCGGCGTCGGCGGGAATCCCCTTGTCGACCTTCTCCTTGTAGGCCACGCAGCGCTGCAGCAGCCCCATCGGGGTGCCGCTGAGCAAAATCCAACACAGCTCGCTGACTTCGGGAACATGCGACTGGACAAATAACGTCGCCTGCTTTGGATCCAATCCGAGGGCCAACAGATCGAGCGCGATGTCCATCACGTTTTGCCGCAACTGCGCCGCATCGCGGACCGACGTCAATGCGTGCAGGTCGGCAATGAAATAGAAACCGTCGTTCTCTTCCTGCAGTTGGATGTACTGACGGATGGCACCAAAGTAATTGCCCCAGTGCGGACGGCCGGTGGGCTGAATCCCCGAAAGCACGCGTTTGGGTGTTGCAACATCGGTCATCGAAAAGAATCCGTCGGAGAAAACTGGGGCGGGAAAATCACGTCCAAGAGGAATGCCGGCAGGATTGTGTTCGATTGGGTGAATCCTTTGAAGAAGGGCCCGTGATTTTTAAATCCAGCGCCCGGCAACTGAACACCCGTCCCATTCCAAGTGGCGTTTCCCAACCGCCGCCGACGGCGGGTTTGCGCCGCGGCCGATGTGCGATCGCGTCAAAAAGCACGCAGTCGTCAAATTTTACCTTATCTGCTTGATTGCCCCATTTGTACCGCTATCCTACCACGGTCTGCCGGAGAGTCCGGCAAACTTATATCAGCGGGATCGGAGGGTATTTACAACTATGACGCGTTTTCGATTTTCGGTCTGTTTGGCAGTGTTGATCGCTGCGGCGGGCTTTTCTGACCTTGCCGCGGCCGGCGGATCTTCGGGAGGCTCTTCCGGAGGTTACGCGAGTTCGGGCGGTAGCAGCGGAGGGCAAGTGGCCCTGTACGGTGCTGCGTCGTCCGGTGGCAGCTACGGATCTTCGGGCGGTTACGCCAGCAGCGGCGGTTCCTCCGGCGGCTACGTCGGTCCCTTGCGCCGTCTTGCGGCCCGCATCCAAGCCAACCGCGACGCTCGGCGTGCCGGTGGCAGCAGCGGCGGTTCGTCCGGTGGCAGCAGCGGCGGTTCGTCCGGCGGCAGCAGCGGTGGTTCGTCCGGTGGCAGCAGCGGTGGTTCGTCCGGCGGCAGCAGCGGTGGCGTCGCCTACGCGTCTCCCGCGGTCGGCTACTCCGTCCCCTTGACCCGCCTCCGTTCAAGCTCCGTCGCGATGGCCGGATACGAGTCCTCGTCGATTGAATCGTCCTATCAGCAGTACACGCCGCTGAACAACTCGGTCGCGAACACCCAGTCGCACAACGAGCCGGCAACGACGGCCGCGGATGAAGCTCGCTACGAATCGGTCAAACCGGCGCTCGACGACGACGCAGCCTTGCTGACCGTCGCCGTGCCCAACGACGCAGCCAGCGTGCTGGTCAACGGCCACAAGACGACCAGCGATGGAATGGTTCGCCAATTCATGTCGCGTGGTCTGAAAGAAGGCTACCTGTACACGTACGTCGTCGAGGTCTCCTATGACCACGACGGCCAAACGAAAACGGAAAGCCGTGAAGTGAAACTTCGCCCCGGCGACAACGAACGCATCGTGTTCGAGCCGCCGACCAAGGCCCAACCCGCCGCGGATGACTTGAGCGCCAGCGTTGCTCCGGTTCAGCCGACCACGGTCACCGTCGTCAAATTGCACGTGCCCTCGGGCGCGAAAGTCAATCTGGCCGGCAACGACACCAACGGAAAAGGCTCGATCCGAACGTTCCGCACGACTCAACTGAAGTCGGGCGACCGTTGGAGCGACTACACCGTGCGTGTCACCGCTGAAGTCAACGGTCAACTGGTTTCGCGTGAGCGAACGATTGACGTCGTCGCCGGTAGCACGAACGAACTGACATTCGACTTCGATACGTCGACGGTCGCGAAACGCTAGACGCGGCTTCGAAATCAACGACAAGTTTTTCTCAGCGCCTGATCGGCCCCGTCCGATCAGGCGTTTTTTTATGTAGATTACTCCCCCCGCCAAGCCCGGCGTCTCTACAAATCCGTGCCGGCTTGGTTAGTCTGTATCGTGTTTTTCGACGTCCCCTTCCCCTCGGGACGCTCCCGTCTTCTCCAGTTTTCATGATCCGGATGTCCAAGCGACGCAGTCCGAGCAACCGCACCCAACGAGACGCTTCGTCGGGCCCTGAGCCCCTGGCCGGCCACGACGAGGCTGACGGACCGCTCGATCAGCCGTCCGATGAAGCCGCTCCGCGACGCTGGAAACTGATTGCCAGCGGGCTGATCCTGTTCCATCTGTTGGCGGTGGTGCTGCCACCGCTGGCGTTTCAAACCTTCAGCCTGGATGGACCCTCGCCGCTGGTCGGCACGTTGATCCGGCCGTTCGCCGGTTACGGCCAGTTTCTGCACATGGACCGCGGCTATGCGTTCTTCGCCCCCGATCCGGGACCGAGTCACCTGATTCAAGCAGCATCGACCAACGCCGACGGAACGCTGACCGAGCGGATGTATCCCGACCGGAATGATCAATGGCCGCGATTGCTCTATCACCGACATTTCATGTTGGCAGAGTTTCTCAATGATTCCTACTGGCCTCCCGGCCCTCCCAATGAAATGTTCGAATCGGATCGCCCCGCCGCCGAACTCTGGCAACAACGCCGCGGACGCTACGAATGGATCCGACAATCGATGGTCGATCATTTAAAGAGCGTCAACGAGGGTCGCGAAGTCGCCATCCGTCGCCTGGAGCACGGATTGCCCGGACTGCAAGAGTACACCGAAGAACCGATCGCGCTCGACGATCCCCGGCTGTACAACGTCTTGCTCGACCAGCCGATCTTCAGTGACGAAATCGCCCCGGCCCCGGTGACCACAGAAGTGATTCCCGCCCCCGAAGTCAACGGCGGCGCCGACGGTGACGGTGACGCCACATCCGACTCGCTCGAGGGCCAATCGCCCGATTCGCCGGCTTCAGATTCGCCGGCTTCAGATTCGCCGGCTTCAGATTCGCCGGCTTCAGATTCGCCGGCTTCAGACGCCGCATCGACCGAGCCGACCACCACCACACCGGAGCCCCAGTCATGAGCGGTCCTTCGGCGACGGCAGGCTCCACAGACGAAACGTTTGGCGACGCGCTAGGCCGGTGGGCCGAAGCCTGGGATCGGTTTTGGTTTACCCCGACGCGCCCCCACACCTTGTGCGTGCTGCGAATCCTGACCGGAGCGATGTTGCTGTACTGTCACGTCGTCTTGGCCAGCGACTTGTTGGCGTTTGTCGGGCCCGACGCCTGGATGAGCAACGACATGGCGCGTCAGTTGCACGACGGCGCCTTCGGCACCAGCGACTGGGCACGCAGCTATCTCTGGTACTTCGACAGCCCCACGGTGATCTGGCTGCACCACGGCGTCACCCTGCTGGTGACGGCGATGTACATGATCGGACTGGGAACCCGGATCACCATTCCGCTGGCCCTGTTCTTGCAGTTGATGTACCTGCATCGATTGACCGGCGCGTTGTTCGGACTCGACCAGATCGTGACCTACACGACGATGTACTTGGCGCTGACGCCGTGCGGAAGCCGGTTCTCGATCGACGCCTTGATTCGAAAACGATGGCTCGACAAATGTGCGACCTCCGCGTTTTGGCGGTTCATGTTGCCCGATGATTCGCCCAGCGTCGCGGCCAACATCGGCACACGGTTGCTGCAACTGCATCTCTGCGTGATCTATCTGTTCGGTGGATTGTCCAAGGCGCGTGGTGAAACCTGGTGGAACGGAACGGCCGTCTGGTACGCCGTGTCGAACTATGAATACCAGTCGATGGACATGACATGGATGTCACGCTACCCGGCGATCATCTCGGCGCTGTCCAACGCGACGCTGTTTTGGGAAGTCTTCTATTGCGCGCTCGTCTGGCCCCGAGTGACGCGTCCGTTTGTGTTGGCCGTTGCCGTCGGCGTGCATGCCTCCATCGCCCTGTTCTTGGGCATGATCACGTTCGGGTCGATGATGATCATTGCCAACGGGATTTTTCTCTCACCACGCCTGTTCCAAAGCAAAGCACAACGACAGGCCGACGACGAGACCGCGGCGCTGATCGAAAACGACGAAGTGGCAGACGTCGAAGCTGCCGAGCAGGAATTGACACAGCAGCTTCAGAATCCAGACCTGTCGGCCAGCGAACGGGCTCGGCTGAAAGAGAAACGCGACAAGATTCGCGCCGCGGCCGCCCGCGTGAAACGCCGCTATCGGGCGCTCAAAAAACGTGAAGAAAAGTACGAGGCACGGGTCAAAAAGCTGCGTGAGCGGGAAGCCAAGATCAAGACGATCGTGCAAAAACGCCGCGAACGCAAATCCCATGACGACGGCGATTCGACGATCGAGTGAGACCGCTCAGACACGAGCGCGAACCAGCTGATTCTGGTAGAATGGTGTCTGACGTTTTAAGCCCCGAACCGAGTCGCATTCATGGCCGATCCGGCCCCTTCTGACTTCACCGATCCGGCGTTTCTCGCGGCCCGCGAAGCCGCGATGCGGGCCATGCCGGCGCCGCCCGATGCCCCACCCTGGCGTCCGCCGTCGTATGCCGACGCCTTGCGGATCAGCGAAAAAATCACGTCCGATTACCGCGAACTTCATCGGCCAGATTCCATGGATGTCAAACCAAGCGAAGTCTGCGCGGCGCTGCAGCAGGGCGGCGTCAAGAACTGGGTCCTGATGGGACTGCACGGATACGTCGGCTACATGAGTGACCCGCGCGCAACCCAGGACGTCGACGTGCTGGTGCCTTACAGCCAAAAAAAGAAAGCGGTCAAAGCGATCTTGCAACGCTGGCCAACACTGATCGTCGGAGAAATGGAGTTCGTCGTCCGCTTCAGAGATCCCGACGACTTGGACGAGAAAGACCAACCCAAGGTCGTGATCGATCTGATGTTGCCGTGGGGAAAGCTACACGAGTTTGTCCTTCAAAATCATGTGCTCGTCGATCCAAAATCGGGACATCAGATTCCGAGTTTCGAAGCCGCACTGGCATGCAAATACGCACCGATGGTTTCACCGTATCGACAATTTGAACGGAAAGCCCAGGACGCGGCAGACTTTCGCAAAATGATCAAGTTTCACAACGGAGTTGTCGATCGCGACATGCTCCGTCAGCTTGGCAACATGGTTTGGGAAAACGGCGGAGAAGAAATCCTCTCGTTCGTCGACTTAGCCATGACCGACAAACAGTTTCCACTTTGACTTTCGTTCCGACCGGATCTTTTATGCGTCATTGCATTTTCGTTCATTGTCATTTTGCGCTGGCCGCATGCTTGTTCGGCGTGCTGCCCCCAGTCCATGCTGAATCCGCTCCCCGCCCCAACATCCTGTTGGCGATCGCCGACGATTGGTCCTACGGCCACGCCAGCGCCTACGGATGCCCGTGGGTCCAGACACCGAACTTCGATCGCATCGCACGCGAGGGATTGCTGTTCCACAACGCCTACACCCCCAACGCCAAATGCGCCCCCTCGCGGGCGATCATCTTGACCGGCCGCTATTCGTGGCAACTCGAAGAAGCGGGCAACCACATGTGTTACTTCCCGGCAAAATTTGGTGGCTACGTCGAACGCTTGGCCGCCGACGGCTACTTCGCCGGATTCACCGGCAAAGGCTGGGGACCGGGAATCGCCAACGATGCGGACGGAAACCGCCGCGCGATCACCGGCAAAGCCTATTCCCAGAAAAAGGCCAAACCGCCGACTTCGAAAATCTCCAACAATGACTACGCCGGAAACTTCGAAGCCTTCTTGTCCGATGCACCCAAAGGGAAACCCTGGGTGTTCTGGTACGGGACCACTGAACCGCACCGGGCGTATGAATACGGGTCGGGTGTGCGACTGGGAAAGAAACTGACCGACATCGACAACGTGCCCGGTTACTGGCCCGACAACGAAACCGTCCGCAACGACATGTTGGACTACGCCGTCGAAGTCGAACACTACGATCATCATCTCGGACGCATTCTCGATGCGCTCCAAGCCGCCGGCCAGTTGGACAACACGCTGATCGTTGCGACCAGCGACCACGGCATGCCGTTCCCGCGTGCCAAGGGCCAAGCTTATGACGAGTCCAATCACATTCCGCTGGCGATCCGTTGGCCTGCTGGGATCAAGACGCCCGGACGTGCGGTCGAGGACTTCGTCGATTTCGCCGGTCTGGCGCCAACCTTTTTGAAGGCAGCCGGCGTCACTTCGCTCGGCCCCATCATGCAACCCACCAGCGGTCGCGACTTGTTCGACGTCTTCGAAGCCTCCGGTCCCGTCGCCGGTCGCGATCACGTGTTGGTCGGTAAAGAACGCCACGACATCGGGCGCCCCAACCGCGGCGGTTACCCGATTCGCGGGATTCGAAAAGGCGACTTGTTGTACTTGCACAACTACGCCACCGATCGATGGCCGGGCGGCAATCCCGAAACGGGTTACCTGAACTGTGACGGCGGGGCGACGAAAACAGAAGTCTTGCAGCTGCGTCGCAACGGGACCGCGACCACGTTCTGGAATCTCTGTTTCGGCAAACGACCCGCCGAAGAACTCTACGACGTCGCCGCGGACCCCGATTGCATCAACAACCTGGCGACCAGTCCGAAGTTCGCCGACCGACTCGCCGAACTTCGCCAACAGATGGAATCCGAGCTGAAAGCGCAAGGCGATCCACGGATGTTCGGCAACGGTGACATCTTCGACGCCTACGAGTACACGTCCCCCAGCACCGCAGGCTTTTACGAGCGTTACATGTCCGGCGAAAAACTTCCCGCCGGATGGGTCAACCCGGACGATTTCGAGAAGCAACCGCTGGACTAAGCACTCCGGCAATTTCACCGGACTGTCTATCGGAAATAAGCCCCACCGATGGCAGCGCGAACCCGCGGATGACAGGCTGCAAAAGATCCGTGGGTTCGCGCTGCTATCGGTGCGCTCAGTGGTCATTCCATCGCTCCGCAAACTGCAGCCTGCCCCCACCCCCGCTCGACAAACGCAATTCGATATTCAAATCTGGACAAAGCGCTCCAGCAGTTTCACCCGACTGCCCATCGGAAAGAAGCCCCACCGATTTCAGCGTGATCCCACGGATAACAGGGGGCAAAAAATCCGTGGGTTCGCGCTGCTATCCGTGGGCTCAGTGGTCATTCCATCGCTCCTCAAACTGCAGCCTGCCCCCACTTCCGCTCGACAAACGCAATTCGAAATTTAAATCTGGTCGGGTGCCCGCCGACAATAAAACTCTCCTCACCGAGAATGGTCATCGATCGACGAACCTGGCCAACTGGGCTGCCGTCTCTAAGTGTCCGCGTGCAATCCCCCTAATCGATAGAACCCGCTCGCGGTGATAAAACGGTGCGGATCCTTGTCTCCGGATCCTCGTCCCGACATCCTGAAAGCGTAGAATTCGGCCGCGGCAGTGCATTTCGGCCGCGAATCAATTGATTCAGGACCCTCGCACGGGCTTTTTCGATGACTCCCTCCTCGACCGACCCAGCGTCTTCGCTGGATGTCAGTGATGATGATTTACCGCACACGGACCCGTCGACGTCGATCGAGTTCGAACTGTCCCGCAGCGTCAATTTCGCCAGCTACCAAAATTCCGTCCCGGTTCTGCGTCAGCTGCGTGTCCGCAATCGGTCCCAATCTCCGCTTTCTCAGTTACGGTTGGAACTAAGTTCCGAGCCTGGTTTCGTCAAGCCGAAAACCTGGATCATCGACCGCATCGATCCCGGCACGACGTTGACGCTCGATGACAACGAGATCCATCTGGACGCGGGCTATCTGAACCGACTCAATGAAGCCGAGCGAGGCGAACTTCGATTCACCTTGTGCGATGCAAACACGGTGCTGTGCCGACGTGAGGCGGAACTCCGTGTACTGGCCCGCGATGAATGGGGTGGCGTGCGGGCGATGGGCGAATTGCTGTCGGCCTTCGTCATGCCCAACGATCCCGCCGTTGCGGGGCTGCTCAAACAAGCCGGTGAAATCCTCGCCGGCAACGGGTTTTCGCCGTCGATGGACGGCTACCAAAATCACGATCCCGCGCGAGCCCATTTGTTGGTCTCGTCGCTTTGGTCGGCCATCGCTGCCAAACAATTGACATACGCGAATCCACCCAAGAGTTTTGAATCACGCGGCCAGAAGACGCGTCCCCCGTCGACGGTCTTACGCGACGGACTGGCGACTTGCTTGGACAGTTCCCTGCTGTTTGCATCGGCGATCGAAGCCGTCGGACTTCATCCGGTCATCGTGATGAAACATGACCACTGTTTCGTCGGTGCCTGGCTGGTCGAAACCTGCTTCGGTCAACTGATCGAACCGGACTGCTGCGAAGTCCGCAAGGCGATCGCCGCGGGAGAGTTAGTCGTCTTTGAAACCACGCTCGTCACACAACGACCGGCCCGATCGTTCGACGATGCGATCAAAGCCGCTATGCAACAGCTTGCCGAATCCGACGAAGACCGCTTCGTCGCGGCGATCGATGTGGAACGGGCGCGGATGGTCAAGATCCAGCCGCTGCCTTCCACCACCGATCTGCCTTCCACCACCGATCTGCCTTCCACCACCGATCTGGCCGATTCCACCGAGACGAGCGACGTCCCCTCGGCACCGACGCTCTCGCTGCCCCCGTCGACTGCAGCACCGTCTGTTCTTTCAACGATCGAGGAACCGCTCGAACCGAAACCGACGACACCAGAAGGACGCATCGATCGCTGGCATCGAAAACTGCTGGACCTGACGCTGCGAAATCGACTGCTGAATTTCAAGTCCACCAAGCAGACGATTCCGTTCTTGTGTCCCGAGGTTTCAAAGCTGGAAGACCGGCTCTCCAGCGGAAAAAAGCTGAAACTCGTTTCGTTGCCCGACGCCAACGTCGCGGCGGGCCGTGACACCGCCCATCACCAAAAAACCAATCTCGAAGACCTGGAACTGGAGTACGCCAACGCCGCCCTGGCACGCAACGAAGTCTGCGCGACGATCGGCGGCGAAGAGCTGGCCAAACGCCTGGTCACCCTTTACCGAAGTTCACGCAACGATCTGGCCGAAGGCGGATCGAATACGCTTTACCTGGCCGTCGGATTCCTTCGCTGGAAAGAACGCCCCAGCGATTCACGCAGCTTTCGCGCCCCGTTGTTGCTCGTTCCCGCCAAGCTGCTTCGTCGAAACGCCAATTCGGCGTACCGACTGGCACATCATGAAGACGACGTTCGTTTCAACGCGACGCTGATTCAAAAGCTGAAACGGGATTTCAATTGCGACCTGTCCCGATTCGAATCGGAATTACCCACCGACAAAAACGGGGTGGATGTCCAACAAGTCTTTGATTCGGTTCGGCGCGCGATCCGTGAGTTGCCCGGATTCGAAGTCGTGGACGAATCCGCACTGGCATCGTTCTCGTTTGCCAAGTACCTGATGTGGAAGGACCTGGTCGATCGCAGCGACCAATTGGAAAAGAACCGCGTCGTCCGTCACTTGGTCCGCAATCCTGAAATCGCGTTCCAACCCGAAGTGGAAACGTCGATTCCGGACCAGGGCGAAATGGACGGGCGTTTTGAACCGCGTGAGTTGATTCACCCGTTGGATGCCGATTCGTCACAGTTGGCCGCCGTGATGGCTGCGGCCCAAGGTCACGATTTTGTGCTGGTCGGTCCGCCGGGGACGGGAAAAAGCCAAACGATCGCCAACATGATCGCACAGTGTTTGGCCAGTGGAAAAACCGTCCTGTTTGTCGCCGAGAAAACGGCCGCGTTGGATGTCGTGCAGCGTCGTTTGGAACAAAACGGCTTGGGTGATTTTTGCGTCGAACTGCACAGCAACAAAGCCGAACGCAAACGTTTTCTGCACCAACTGGACCAGGCATGGCAAAACGGCGGAATCAAACGTCGCACGGCGTGGAAAAAGATCAACGAAGATCTGCAATGCTCCCGCGACCAGCTCAACGCCTACGTCCAAGCACTTCATCGCCAGGCATCCAATGGCTGGACCGCCTACCAAGCCATCGGGGTCTCCGTCGCCGGCCAGTCACTCGAAACGGCGGACTTGTCTTGGCCCGACCCTGACCAGCATGACCAACACGCCTATCGGCATCTGGAAACGCTGGCCAATGAAATCTCGCTCCACTACGCCGCCGTCATCGACATGGACCCGCTCGACGCGGTGACGAGAACCGAATGGTCGATGCAGTGGGAACGCGAACTGCTCGATCAATGCGAAACATTGATCGAGGCCATCGACGACTTCCGGCCCGAATTGCAGCGTTTTTGCGCCGCGTTGGGACTGCAGGACACGAAGCAACCCGCCGACACATCATTCTCGTACCTCCGCGATCTGCATCGGCTCGCGATCGAGTTGGCCGACACGGTCAACGATGACTTCCGCACCGTCTTTGACGACCAGCTGGATGAATTGCCCGAACACCTCAATGAGTTGGACGATGCGATCAACGCCTTTGATCGCGCTGCCGCCCAGTGTTCCCTGACCTTCGACGATGACGACCTACGACGCATCCCCGTCGACCAACTGGAACAGGACTGGAACACCGCCGTCGCATCGTACTGGCCAATGTCGTACCTGCGAAAACGGGCCGTCATCAAATCGCTGCAGAGTGTTGCCAAACTCGGTGTTGCGGATCCGCCGAACGATTTCGCGCCCATCCGCGAAATGCAACGTGCCATCACGCGTATTGACCGGAACCCGCTCGCCAGCCGCGACCACCTCTGGCAGCACCGACATTCGGCAACCGCATCGATCGGCCAGCACCTGCAACGTTGTCAGGCCTTGCTGCAAGTCATTCGTCGAGTTGCCAAGCCCGACGCGGAAACGGATTCACAATTCGAGACGCTGCGGCAGACCCTGGAACCGTTTTTGCGTAAGCGATCTTCTGACGTTCCGCTGTTTGAAGTGGTGAAACAATACGCGGACGACTTTGTAGCCTTCGACACCGCGGCAGGCCGATTCGAACACGTCGCGGGAAGTCGAGCGCACTCGACCGAATCGACCAACTGCTTGACTGATTCGCTCGAGATGACGCGACGGATCCAAGCGAACCGCACCAAATTGCAACGTTGGACGGCGTGGCAATCCGTTCGCGGACGCGCGTGTGAAGTCGGCTTGGAGCCCATCGTCTCCGCGACGGAAGATCGCAGAATTCCCTGTGACGAAGTTGCCGATCGATTTCGTCTGGCGTACGTCCGCTGGTGGCTGCCGCGGATGATCGATTCCGATCAAGTGCTGCGCGAGTTCCAACGATTTCAACACGAGAACACGATCCGTGAATTCATCGAACTGGATGCCAAGGCCCGCAGTGCCGCGGCCAGTCGCGTGCGAAAATCGGTGGCTCATCGTTTACCCGATCAAAGCGACGTGCCGCGCAAGTCGGAATTGGGAATGCTTCGCCACCAGATCGGATTGAAACGTCCCAGCAAATCGATTCGCGAACTCGTCTCGATGATGCCCGAGCACTTCGCCTCGCTGGCCCCGTGCCTGTTGATGTCGCCGCTTTCGATCGCGCAGTATTTGCCCGCCGATCAACCGCCCTTCGACGTCGTGATCTTTGACGAAGCGTCCCAGATCACCACTTGGGATGCGATCGGAGCGATTGCCCGTGGTCGCCAAACCATCATCGTCGGCGACCCGAACCAGTTGCCGCCGACCAATTTCTTTGGCAAATCCAACGATGACGAAGACGACGAGGAACTGGAGGACTACGAGCGTGATTTGGAAAGCATTCTCGACGAGGCAAAAGCGTCCGGATTGCCGACCTTGCAATTGAATTGGCACTACCGCAGTCGACACGAATCGTTGATCGCGTTCTCCAATCATCACTATTACGAAAACAAACTGGTCACGTTCCCGTCGCCCGAAACCACCGACAGCGCCGTCACGCTTCGGCACCTGCCGCATTCGCGGTACGACCGTGGGAAGACACGCACCAACCCGATCGAAGCCGAAGCGATCGTTGCCGAGTCTGTCGCGCGGATGAAACAATGGTTGGAATTGCCCGAACAGGATCGCAAGACGCTCGGCGTGGTCACGTTCAATAGCCAGCAACAAACGTTGATCCAGGATTTGTTTGACCAGGCCCAGCGTGATGACCCGACGCTGGAATGGTTTTTCAGCGACGATCGAATCGAACCGACCGTCGTCAAGAACCTGGAAAACGTCCAGGGCGACGAGCGAGACTTGATGCTGTTTTCGATTACGTTTGGTCCGGGGAAATCCGGCAAGGTCCCGCTGACCTTCGGAGCGCTCAACCGTGACGGTGGCGAACGACGCTTGAACGTCGCCGTGACCCGGGCACGCGAAGAGCTGATTGTTTTCTCGTCGTTTAAAGCCGATCAATTGCCCGCGGAGAATTCCAAATCACGCGGCGTGCGGGACCTCAAGTCGTTCTTGGCCTTCGCCGAAAAAGGCGCCGCGGAATTTCATCGCCCGGAACCAGAATCCGATGCGACGCCGAAGTTCGGATCGGCATTGGAAGCGGCGATCGCTGATCGACTGCAATCGCGGGGCTGGGACGTCACACCGCAGGTCGGCGTTTCTGGTTTTCGCATCGCGTTGGCGATCCGCGACCCCCACGACAAACGCACCTACCTGGCCGGCATCGAGTGCGACGGCGCCACCTACCGCAACTCCGCCACCGCACGCGACCGAGACAAGACGCGTCAATGGGTGCTGGAGAACCTGGGCTGGAACATCGTCCGAGTCTGGTCGCGCGACTGGTGGTACGATCCCGACGGCGCCACCGATCGCTTGGACCAAGAGCTGCGTGACTTGCTGTCGCAGCGGCAATCGGACGGCTCAACGACCGATTGATCGAAACAGTAGCGAAGCAACGACTGAATAACGTTGCGTAGCTGCCGTCGCCAGACGGCGGCCTTGACGAGACGGCGATGGCAGAATGATGGGGTGGCAGAATGATGGGGTGGCCGTCTGATTCTCGCTCCGCGATCTAAACAGTCTGTACATCATTTTGCCCCGTATCATTCTGCCACTTAAATCATCCGCGACCGGGGATTTTTTATCGCTCTCGGTCATCGGCTGATCCTCACGTCGTCACTTAAAGCCCAATCGTTGTGCCCACCCGAAATCGCGGTGAAGCGGGCGTGGGGGATCTGCTTGGCCAACGCTTGGGCGTGTTCGATGGGAATGATCTCGTCGCCGGTGGCTGCAAAGATCTCGACCGGCCCCGCATAGTCTTTCAGTGCGTCCACGTTGTCCCAA
>NZ_JBFHKV010000030.1:0-18852 GCF_041595215.1 Stieleria sp.
GGGGCTGGATTCGGGGCGGGTGGGTTCGGTCTCGAAGCGTTCCAGGGCTTGCCATGCGAACACGGTAATAGCGACCGTCTGCGGTACAGCGGTGACGGGCCGCGGGGTGATCGATCCTGAGGGTCAAGCGTCTTAGGAACGACGGCGGCGTTACAGGGAGGGGGTGGGGCGTTGGGAATCCGGTAGATCGTTCATGCATGGAACTCCTGCTGGAGCCTATGCTGTAAAATGGCGACCGTCCTGCGATTCCACCGTCGTCCGTTGAGGGTTTCCCCATGAAGGGAGTCGTCTTCACCGAATTCTTGAGCTTTGTCGAAGGCCGATTTGACCTGGTGATGGTCGATCATTTGATCACGGCCACGGATCCGGCGTCGGGGGGGGCGTACACGGCGGTGGGGACCTATGACGCTTCGGAATTGGTCGACATGGTGGCCGAGTTGAGCCTCCGGACGGGGATTCCAGCTGCCGAGTGGATCAAGGCCTTCGGCGGGCATCTGTTTCAGCATTTTGTCCGCGATCATGCGGCGACGATGGGGCAGGTCACGACATCTGAAGCCTTGCTCAGTTCGGTCGAAGACCGCATCCACGTCGATGTGCGAAAGTTGTTTCCCGATGCCGAGTTGCCGACGATCGGTTTTGAGCAGATCGATGACCGGACGAGCGAGGTGACGTATCAATCCACGCGACCGTTTGCCGACCTGGCCGAAGGGCTGATCGCGGCCGCCATCAAACACTTCGCGGATCCGATCACGATGACCCGTGAGGATTTGCATCCAGGTGACGGAACACGGGCAAAATTTAAGCTTGTTCGGCGGTGACTTGCGACGCATACCTTTGCAAAAGGCGAGCGTATGCATCCAACAACCGATCCGACCAGCGACGAAGCAGCACTCTACAAGAGAATGTTCGCCCGGGAACGTGCTGCGCGGATCGAAGCCGAGCGTCTGTTGGAACAGAAAAGCCTGGCCCTCTACGACACCAATTTGGAGTTGATCGACGCGCTGGCGATGCAGCGTCGAGAGGCGTTTTATCAGACCACGATTTTGGAAACCGTCAAAGACGGGATCTTGACGATCGCGGCGGACGGCATCATCCAAACCGCCAACCCCGGCGCCTGCCACCTGTTCGGGTATGACCACGCCGATCTGCTCGGCATGGTGGTCGAAGACCTGCTCTCGCTTGACGCAACGAAAACGCGTCCCACCGCCGACAATCATTTCCTGGCAGATCTTTGCACCACGCAGCATCCCGTCCTCGAAGCGATCGGGAAATCCGCCGAAGGCAACAAACTGACGTTGGAACTGTCGGCCAGTTATGGGCAAATCGAAGACGAAGCCTTGATCACCTGGGTCGTTCACGATGTCGGTTTCATCGATGCGATCAAACGTCAATCGAACTTGAGCCAGCGGCTTGAGGGAATCGGTGAATTGGCAGCCGGGATCGCGCACGAAATCAATACGCCGATCCAATTCGTGATCGAGAACACAAAATTCATCGGCGAGGCCTACGCGGCGGTTCACCGCGGGTTGGATATCTATCAAAGCCAACTGGCGGATGACCCCACGATCCGGCAAGCCCTCCAAACCGCATGCCCCGCCGATGAGCTTGCGTTCTATCTCGACGAGGTCCCCGCCGCGGTGGAGGAAACAAAAGCCGGGGCGGCGCGAATCGGTGAAATCGTGACGGCGATCAAGGAGTTTTCACATCCGGGCACCGAAGCGATGACGTCAATCAGCCTGAATGATTTGGTGTCGACCGCGGTGACGGTGACCAACAACAACTGCAAGTACGTCGCCACTGTTCATTGTGAACTCGATGGATCTCAACCGACCGTTTCCTGTTTACGCGGCCAGATCACGCAAGTGATGGTGAACTTGATCGTCAATGCCGCAGACGCGATTGCCGAGAAACAACAGCGTCACGGAAGCGGACAAGGGACGATCACGGTCCGGACAGGCGGTGATGACTGCGAGGTGTTTTTCTCCGTCGCGGACACGGGCATGGGCATCGAACCGGAACACCTGGAGAGAATCTTTCTGCCGTTTTTCACCACGAAAGATGTCGGCAAGGGGACGGGGCAAGGCCTTGCCATCACGCATTCGATTGTGGTCGAAAACCATCGCGGACGCATCGATATCCAGAGCCTGCCCGGGGTAGGGACGGAATTCATCGTCCGGCTGCCACGCATGCCCGAGCAGACCAACGAAGCGATCGAGTGATCGCTCCACGTCGATCGATGGCGATCATTCGCTGTCTCGATGTGCGAGCACCACCAGCATGCCCACCCATTCCGCGATCAGTTGAGCGAATCGAGACAGAACGGCCAACGAGAATCCGACGTCGTAGGGCAACCATGGCAACAGCAGCGCCGCTAGCGTCGCTTCTCGGACGACCAGCCCGCCGGGAGAGAAGAAGGCTAAGAATCCAACGATCCAGGCGATCCCGGTCGCCGCGATCATCGCGATGGGCGGAACCGTGGCCGCCGGAGCGAGCGCGGAAACCATCGTCAGATTGATCAACCCGTTCAAGCAACCCATGACCAGGAAATAGATCAACGCCCAAGTCAGGCACTTGATCCGCCACTGCGTTGCCCGCAAACACGCGATCTTTTCTGCCAGCGAGTTGAGTTTGCGTTGGAGCAAACCACGCGTCGCGTAGCCGACTGGGATCAACAGCATGATCGCGACGCCGGCAGAGATGATCTGTCGTTGGTTAAGGCCCGAACCGCCGGACACTTCAGCGACGAACGTTGAGAACTCTTGCCAGTGAAAGACTAGACCGATGCCACCGACGGCCAGAGCCGCCAGGATCGTGATCAACAATTCCAACAACATCGATGCGGTCGCGGTTGCGACCGGGACGCCGATGCGTTTGGCTCCGACCGCCCGACTGGTGTAGCCCCAGATTCCGCCGGGCAGCCAACGTCGCGATTCGGCGTGCAACCACAGCTTGGTCGTGGGAAGCACCGCGACCCGGTGTCCGAGGCCATGCAAGACCAGCGCCCAACCGATGGGATTGACGATGCGGTAGACGATTGCCAGCGAGGTCGCGACGAGGAATGCGGTCGATGTGATCGACCCGGTCAGTTGGTAGGTTGCGTTGAGTTTCCAGCCGGTCCACATCATCATCGCCAGAACGACCAGGCTGGTGATGCGTCTGGCCAGCGAGCCGAGCCCGACGCGCGGCGTGATTGGCGTGATCACGGATGGGGTGGCGAGTGAGTGCATGATTCATCGAGAGCAAGAAAAGGAGTGGGAATGGGTGTGGCGACCGCTAGGCGGCGTGGAGCCGGCGGGCGTAAGGTTTGGATGGAGCCACTGATTCGTACAACGCGTCGAGATCGCGGACGATTCGAGACCAGCTAAAGGTTGTCTTGGCGAATCGGAATCCCGCGCGACCGAACTTTTCGCACTTCGCCGGGTTCTCCAGAAGATCCAGGAGTGCGTCGGCCAGCGCGGTCGGATCTTTTTCGGGAACCAGATAGCCGGTCTCGCCATGGCGGACGGTGTCCGGAATTCCCCCGACGCGGCTGGCGACGACCGGTTTCAAGTGGCTGTATGCTTCGATCGACCCGATGCCCAAACCTTCGGCGTCACCCCAGCTGTCAACGATACCCGGATTCACCCACACGTCACACTTGGCGTATTCTTCGGCCAGCCGTTGTTGTGACACAAACCCCAAGAACTCCACGGCGTCGTTCAATCGCAACTTTCGGCAGAGTGCTTCCAGCTTTGATCGCTGATCACCATCGCCGGTGATGATGAACTTTGCCTCGATGTTGGAGAGGATTTCAGGGATGGCCAACAACAGATATTGCAGCCCCTTGCGTTCGATCAGTCGGCCGGTGAACAGCACACGTGGAACACCGCCAGACTTCGCGTTGGCCGACGCCGCATTCACGGTCGTTCCGTAGGGCAATACCCTGCACGGCAGCCCACTGCACTCGGTCACCATGCGGGCGGTATCGGAACTGTTGGCGATCCTCAAGTCGGCCGATCGCAAGGACTGACGAAGGAACGGTGTGATCCATTGTTTGCGTCGAGCCAGCGAGAACTCTGCGCCGTGCGACATGATCACCAGCGGCTTGCCGCTGACCCAACGAGCGATTTGCCCCATCAATCCGTGGGGAAACGGCCAGTGGACGTGGATCACATCGAAATTGCCCCGAAACGCCAGACGGGCCGCCGCGATGCAACCCATCATGATGTACGGGATGGCCAACAGTTGCATGGCGGCCTTGCGGACTTTGTAGGTCGCCCCCTCTTCATGTGTCAACGTTTCGAGGCTTGCCGGCGCGTAACGAAAACGGTGGACCCGGATCCCATCCAACTTGTGTGACCGCAGTCCCTTGTAGGACGGTGCGAGCACGGCGATCGCGTGACCTTGGTTTGCCAACTGCCGATGGATTTCTCGCATCCACGGGACGGCATAATCCTCGCTGTGACGCGGATAGGTGGACGTGATGACGAGGATTTTCTTGCTGTGGGACATGATGCGGCTCTGGTGTGGTCGGATGGATCGGTCGGAGATGGAGTGGTGCGTTGTGAAACGG
Source organism: Stieleria sp. (assembly GCF_041595215.1). Taxonomy (NCBI): domain Bacteria; kingdom Pseudomonadati; phylum Planctomycetota; class Planctomycetia; order Pirellulales; family Pirellulaceae; genus Stieleria; species Stieleria sp. The sequence goes on from NZ_JBFHKV010000030.1 coordinate 4,553, forward strand.
AATGTCAAAACGCGACGAGTTAACGCGGTCGCGGCAAGAGGCTTCAGACCGCCAGCGATTCATGCTCTGCGATCGACAGGGCTGAGACGGTTTGGGTACGACGGGGGCCGGCATCGCTGTGTCGCTGCGCGTGCGATTGAGTGTCGGCGACGATTCGATGTTCGGACGAGGGTTGCCTGCGGTGCTGGCGAATCATCAGTTCGCTGAGCAACCCGGCGAGCACGCAAGCGCCGCCCATTGCCACCAGGCAGGCGGCCGCCAGCAGGCAAATGATTCCGTTGGTCGAAAACGGTCCGCAGATCAGGCCGGACAACGCCACGATCAACGCGACTGCGGCGTAGGCGACGGCAAATGCGTTGGCAAAATGACTCGGCCGCTCGCGATAGACGCGTAAGAATCCGATCGTCAGCATGTCGCTGAATCCGCGTAGGAAGCGTTCGATGCCATATTTGGAAACGCCGAATTTCCGCGCATGGTGCTCGACGACAATTTCGCTCACATTGAACCCCTGCATCCCGGCCAGGGATGGAACCATTCGATGCAGTTCGCCGAACAGGCGAATCGATTTTGCAACGTCGCGGCGATAGGCCTTGAAGCCGCAGTTGTGGTCGTGCAACTTGACGAGGCTGAATCGACTGAGCATCCGGTTGAAGATGCGGCTCGGCAGCACCTTGTGCCAGGGGTCGTGGCGAACCGCTTTCCAACCGCTGACCAAATCATCGCCCTGGTTCAGTTTTTCGATGAAGCGAGGGATTTCACGCGGGTCGTCTTGCAGATCCGCGTCCATCGTGAAAATGATCTCGCCCTCGGCGACATCAAACCCGGCTTGCAACGCCGCGGCTTTTCCCCGGTTGCTGCGGAATCGCAATCCCCGCACGTGGTTCGGATGAATGTCAGCCAGTGCTTGGATGACCGCCCAGGAATCATCCGTGCTGCCGTCATCGACAAAAATCACTTCGACGTCCTCAGGCTCGTCGACATTCTGAAAGATGCCATTCACCAGTTCTTCCAGCGTCGCTTCTTCGTTCATGACCGGAATGACGAACGAAATTCGTGCCGCATTCTGGTCTTCATTGAAGGCACGAATGGAGCGGTAAGCATCATCGGAAGCCGAAGCGCCCGGGAGGCGGTAACGATTGGCGGGGATGGACATCAGCAGTTTTCCTGGGCGGGTGATGGAAACGGGTGCCCTGGCTTCGTTGCCAGGTCTGCAGTGCTTCCTTGCCATTGCTGTGCCAATGTCAAAGCCGGTAAACGTTACGTGGTTTCCGTTCCGATCGTCCGCAATGCAACCATTGTTCATGGCATTGATCAAGACACGGCGTCGACGGACCGTCAATCTTTCAGTGGCGACTGTAAAAGATGCCGGTACTTCTTCCTGCCCTCCAGAACTCAGCGGATGTAAACGATCCGTTTCAGTTCTCGCGCTGTCGGGCGGTTCGAAAACACGGTCAGAGTTACCGTCAGGTTCGTGGTCTCAATTGGATGGACGGCAAGGTTTACCGTCCGAAGCTGGACTGGACGTGCGAAGTCCGGTAGGGATTACAGGTCTTTGGCTGCAAATCGGATTGGCGCGGCGGATGCAACCCTGAACGACCATGCTTCAGCGTTCCGCATCTTGATTCACCGCGACTAAAGGAAACGATTATGAAAGTCACCGTCATCGGAAACGAATGTATCGGCTTGGTCACCAGCGCGAGTTTTTCTATCCAGGGTCATGACGTCATCTGGGCCGACGAGGACACATCGGCGATCGACAGTCTGCGACGGGGCGAGCGCTCGTTGGAGGATCCGGGATTACAGGACCTTCTCGATTTGGGTGCTTCTTATGGTCGTTTACGGATTAGCGGCAACGTGTCGGAATCGGTCGCGAAGTCCGACGTCGTGTTCTTGGCCGTGGCGAATTCCGCCGGCCGGGTCGATGATCAATCGCACGACGAACTGGACAGCATCGCGGAGTCCGTTGCCTGTTCGTTAAAGAAAGGCGCGGTCGTGGTCGTCAAGGGAGCGATCACGTGTGATGCCATTGAGCGCGTCGAGTCGGTGATGCAAGAGGTGAGCGGTCGTCGTGTGGATGTGGCCGGCCACATTCAATCGCTCGCCGAAGCGACATCGGTGGACCAGACCATCAATCCCCGACGAATCGTCTTGGGCGTTTCGAACGTTCGCGTAGGCGAGCTGTTGTATCGGCTCTACGGACCGCTGTCGGCGTCTGCGGACGACTGTCGATTGATGATGTTGTCACCCGAGAGTGCGGAGATGTCTCAGGTTCTGCAACATTTTGAAAACGATTTAGTCGGAAAGCAGGTGTCGATCTGGGGTGTGTCGATGGAATCCGAATCGGGAACCCGGTGCAATCCCGCGGCGATCCGGTTGATCGAATCGTTGTTGGAAATGGGGGCAAGCGTGCACGTCCATGATTCCGCGGGGCTGCAGGCGGCGGAGCAGCATTTCGGTGATCGAATCGGCCATTTTGAGAACAAGTATGACGCCGTGGCCGGCTCCGACGCGCTCGTGGTGATGGCGGCTTGCTCGGAATACATCGGAGTCGATCCCGGGGTGTTGCGCTGGCGGATGCGGAACGGCGTCGTCTTTGATGCGGCTCAATGCCTCAATCGGGATTGGTTTTCGCGTTCTTCGTTTGACTACTACTTGATCGGCCCTGCGCCGCTTCGTCACAACGATGCATCGCTGATGGGTTCCTTCACGCGGGGGCGGTTGTCGCGTCTGGCGGCGTGAGCGATCCGCAGTTCCGCCGCGCCGGTTCGGGGCGAACACCACTGCGAAGCCTGGATTGGCCCGATTGACGCGACGATCCGTAGACGCGAACTCGCTTTTTGGCGATGATCCGGCCATCACCTGCCGCGCCGCAGTGGAGCGATCCCCGTATAATGCCCCCCACTGGAAAGTTCTTTTCCACTAATCGGAGGTCGGTTTCACGGTTCGGACGGCTTCCCTTGTCGTCGCTCATCCAAAGCCGAACCTTCATCACATCTATCAATTCGCATGATCGGATCACTCTGTTGTTTAAGTCTGGCGTTGATCGCCGAAGTCGAACCGGCCATGGAAGGCGGCGAGGCGGGCGGCGGCGGTCGGACGCTGCTGTTTCTGACGATTGCGGTCTTTCTGATCATTTTGAACGGCTTTTTTGTGGCGGCGGAATTCGCGCTCGTCAAAGTGCGGGTCTCACGGATCGAGCAGCTCGCCCGTGAAGGCAAACTGTTCGCCAACACCGCCCGATGGCTTGCCGAGCGTTTGGACGAATCGCTTTCGGCATGCCAACTCGGGATCACGATGGCCTCCCTGGCACTCGGCTGGGTCGGTGAACCGGCGTTTTCCAAATTGGTCGAGCCGTTGCTGGGGTGGGTGGGGGTGACCGATGAAGCCGTCGTGAAGGTGATTGGATTTGCGATCGCGTTTTCGGTGATCACCGGGCTGCACCTGGTGACCGGCGAGCAGTTCCCCAAGATCTTTGCCATCCGCCGCCCTGAACAGGTGTTGTTGTGGTGTGCGATTCCGCTCAAGTTCTTCTACGTCATCCTGTATCCGTTTCTCACCATTCTGAACATCGTCACGACGTATCTGTTGAAACTGGTGGGCATCCGGGGAGCGTCGGATCACGAATCGGTCAGTACGGAAGACGAGATCCGTGCGTTGCTGACCGAGGCGCATGTCCATGGCAATCTGACGCGTAGCGAACACCGTCTGATCAACAACGTGTTTGAGTTCGACGATCTGATCGTGCGGCGCGTGATGCTGCCCCGCGGCGACGTCATTTTTTTCGATGTCAACGAACCGATTTCGGTGCTCCGCGAATTGGTTCGGACGACCATGCACACTCGTTACCCGGTCTGTGACCGATCGTTGGACAAGGTGTTGGGCGTGGTGCACATCAAGGACTTGTTGACCGTTCCCGAAGCGGATTCGGACTTCGATGTCCGGACCATCATTCGTCCGCCCAAGAAGGTCCATGAGACGATGCCGATCAGCAAGGTGCTGAGACATTTTCAGGCGACGCATCAGCTGATGGCGTTTGTGATTGACGAATATGGCACAATCACCGGGATGGTGACGCTGGAAAATGTGCTCGAACGGATCGTCGGTGAAGTCGACGATGAGTTTGATAACGCTGATCCGAACATTGTCCCCGAAGGAAAGGGCGAATTTGTCGTCAACGGCACCACGCCGATCGACGAAGTGCGACGCCGACTGGCCATCCCGCTCAACGAATCCGACGAGGCGGACACGATCAGTGGCATGCTGATGGACTTTCAACAAAAGATTCTGGCCCAGGGAGACCGCATCGAGTTGGACGGAGCGGTCGCGGAGGTGCTGGAGATGAAGAACGATAGCGCCACCAAAATTCGTTTCCGTCTGGCGAGCCCGGAATGATCGATTCAGCGACCGAGGGGGGAAGTGGAAAAAACTTTTCCGCTGGTTGAAAGGGATTTCCCAGTCGCCTGCCTTGCGTCGTCCCTGGGCCAACGAATTCCCGGTCCAAAGCAGTTTATCAACGCGATGGCATGCGTTGTGCTCTGCATCACCGTCGGATGTAAGCGGTGCAGTCTCCGCACATCGATCTGATCGGCGCTGTTGTTGATCGATCGATCGTGCTGAATCCCGCACGATGTCAGCACGAAGACGGCAACCGACCGGGGGAGGTGTGGGATGAGCGACCAGATTTGGCAAGTTCAGCGAGGCGAAGGCCCGTTGGTTGCGACTGCGGTCCACGACGGACACTTGATGCGCGACGATGTCTTGTCGCACGTCAAACTCGATGATCTGGGTCGGCTCCGAGAAGAAGACCCCTTCACCGGACATTGGACGAAGTGTGCACCCACTCGGGTCGTCGGATTGCGGTCACGGTTCGAAGTCGATTTGAACCGTCCACGCGATAAAGCTGTCTATCGGACCCCCGAGGATGCGTGGGGGTTGACGGTTTGGAACGACAATCCGGCCGATGAAATGTTTGCAAAATCATTGGACGAGTACGACGCGTTTTATGCCGCGATGCAAGAAATGCTGAGCGGAATCGTGGCCGAGCAGGGACACTTCATCCTTTACGATCTGCACACCTACAACCACCGACGTGCCGGGCCGGCCGGGGCGGTCGCCGATCCGCTGGAAAATCCTCAGGTCAACATCGGCACGGGAACGATGGACCGCCGACGTTGGGGACATGTGGTGGACGCGTTGATCGAAGGGTTGCGCGAGTTCGATTTTCCCGGTGGCAAGCTTGATGTTCGGGAGAATGTCAAGTTTCGAGGCGGCAACTGGCCGCGCTGGATTCACGAAACCTTTCCGACCACCGGCGTCGCGATCGCAATCGAATTCAAAAAGTTCTTCATGGACGAGTGGACCGGCCAGCCGGATCCCGCCGCCGTCGACGCGATTTCCGATGCCCTTCAATACTCGGTGCCCTTTGTCATGGACGCCTTCAACCACCCGCGGCTTGTTTAAAGTGATGACCACCACCACGCACGGAAAACGAACGATTGCTAAGGCCGACAAGAACCGCGTACCGGACTCGTTGATCGCCGCGGTTTGCGATCGATTGTCGCGGAACGAACGCGTGCGTCGGACGTTGCCGCACAAGGGGCGTCTGCACATCGACCGACAAGTTCCGTTCCTGTGTGTTTATCGCCAGCCGCCGGAGTACGATGATGCCGGGACCGAGCAACTGGTGCGGGGCGAGGCCTCGTATCTAATCGGATCGGGAGCGGCAGAGTTTCATGACAGTCTGTCGAGGCTGGTCGGGACGGTCGTCAAGACACTGTCGGCCGAGTTTGGGGCGTTTCTGATCGTCGAAATCTGGTCATCGCCCGATGGCGGCAAGGCCAACGATCCGGCTGTGCCGTCGGTGCTGCCGACCTTCACGATTCAAGCACCCGCAACCGCGAAACTGGACAATACCGTCGAGTCGCTTCGCAAACGGCTTCAGAAAATGAAGATTCTGAAGCACGGGGTTGAGGTACAAGTGGTTCGCGGCGGCACGATCTGTCCGCCCGGAATGAAGCCGCTGATCGATTCGCCGCATGCGCGTGAAATGAACTGCTGGAAGATCGGTTTGATGGTCCCGCCGGTGTTCCGCAAAGCCAACACCTCCGTCGAGTTTCCGCTCTTGATGGGCCAGTTGCGCCGGAGTCTCAGTCATGCGCTTCGACACGCCTATTTTGAGTTTGCTTGTGACCGGACGACACATAGCCCCGACCACTTTCATACGCTCGGTCGCAAAGCGGTGGTCAAAGCGGTCTGGGACATCGACCGACAACTCGCCGAGGTCAGCAACCAATTCGATTATTTGGTTCAGTTGACGCCCGTCAATTCGACCAGTGCGTGGAAGGAATTCGAAGCCGGGCAGTGCAAGCATCCGCCCGAGTTTCACTATCGGCCGCTGCCGATCGATCCCGCGCTGCTGAAACGTCAGCTCTATAAGATTCCGATCGAACGCGTCGAAGATCCCTCGTTGCAGCGAATCTTTGAAGAAAAGCAGGAAGAGCTGGATCTGAAGCTCACCATGTTGCGGGATCGCGACACGCCGCGATTCAAGCACCTCAGTATGGCGCTGTTCGGCGGAGTCAACGATGCCGTGCTCCGCGTCGCCAAGGAGTTGTTGACGACGGTGCCGGCGAAGGCTTCCTCGAGCAAGGCGAACCTGTTTTCGGCCAAACAGTTTGCCGCGTGTGTCCAGAAGGAGATTGATCACTACCGTGACGCCTGTCCGGACTTCAAAGCCAAAGTTGTGATTTCGGACGACGCCAGCGGTCTGATCGTCTCTCGCGGCAAGCTGATGGTGAATTCTGATTTGACGCTCGCCGAGGATCGAGTGGCGGCCTTGCTGGCACACGAAGTCGGAACGCACCTGGTGACCTATTACAACGGGCGATTGCAACCGTTTCAACAACTCTATTCGGGGCTGGCCGGATATGAAGAGTTACAGGAAGGTCTGGCTGTGTTGTCAGAGTATTTGGTCGGCGGATTGACGAATTCGCGAATGCGGCAGTTGGGTGCCCGCGTCGTCGCGGTTCGTCAAATGGTTGATGGTGCGTCCTTCGTCGAGAATTTCCATTCGATCCATGAAGAGTACGGTTTGAGTAAACGAGCGGCGTACAACGTCGTGATGCGGGTCTACCGTGGCGGCGGATTGACGAAGGATTGCGTGTACCTGCGCGGGCTGGTCGCGATTCTGAAATACGTACAAAAAGGCGGCGACTTGAACCCGCTGTTGGTTGGGAAAATGGCGGTCAAGCACATTCCGATCATCAAAGAATTGCAGTATCGCGGTGTGCTCGGCAAGGCACCGATCACGCCTCGGTTCATGCAAGACCCGGTCGCGATTGCGCGGCTGGCAAAGCTACGCGGCGGCACAGGCTCTGTCGTGGATTTGGTGTCGGACCTCAAGACAACTGGACGTGTCGGATGAGATTGGGAATCGTGGTGAACGTGATGGGAAGCGAAGAGGCCGGTGCGACGACGTATCGTTTAGCCGCCGAGGCGACCAGTCTGGGGCATGAGGTCTGGATCGTCAGCACGGGAAATCTGTCCTACGACGCCGACGACACGATCGGCGCGTTCGCCCGCATGGTGCCGCCGGGAAAATACAGTTCAGAAAAATACCTGACGGTGCTCAAGGGACCCAAGGCGATCAACGAGTGGATCACGGTCGACGATCTGGATGTGCTGCTGTTGCGGAGCAATCCATCGGTCCAGCGCGCTTGGGCTCAATCTGCCGGAATTCACTTCGGTCGACTCGCGATGCGACGCGGCGTGATCGTGTTGAATGATCCCAACGGATTGTCCAAGGCGATGAACAAGTTGTATTTGCAAACATTCCCCGAACCGGTTCGCCCAAGAACGTTGGTCACCCGCAGTCTGAGTCGCGTGACAAAATTCTTGGACGAAGAAAAAACGATCATTCTGAAGCCGTTGCAGGGTTCCGGCGGGACGGGCGTTTTTATCGCTCGGAGCGATGAAAACCATAACATGGAAGACATCTTTGAATCGGTCAGCCGCGACGGTTACGTGATTGCCCAGCAGTACCTGCCGGCTGCCGCGGAAGGTGACACACGTTTGTTTTTGATGAACGGGCTGCCGATGCGTCACAAGGGAAAATACGCCGCGTTCCGCCGCGTTCGCACCGGCGATGACATTCGTAGCAACATTCACGCCGGCGGTCGGCTCCGCAAGGCCGTTGTCAACGACACGATGTTCGAGCTGGCCGAAATGGTCCGTCCGCGACTGGTCGAGGACGGCATGTTCTTGGTCGGGCTGGACATCGTGGGCGACAAGCTGATGGAAATCAACGTGTTCTCTCCGGGCGGTCTGGGCAGTGCCCAGAAGTTCGAGAAAGTCAACTTCACTCACGCGGTGCTCGACGCTCTGGAAAGAAAAGTCGACTACATGCGTTATTACCGGCGCAACTTTAGCAACGTTGAACTGGCCACTCTTTAATGCTTATTTACTACTCTCGTGAACCAAAGGCGGATCGATGAAAATTGGATTTGTAGTCAACGATGTTTTGACCGAAGAGGCGGGCTATTCGACCACGCGTTTGGGCTGTGAAGCCGTCAATCAGGGCCACGAGGTGTTTGTCATCGGTGTCGGGGATTTCGCCTACGACCCGGACGAATCGATCCGCGCCCGGGCCCGCAGCGTGCCGCAAAAGAAGTACGGCAACCACGAAGCGTATCTAAAAGATTTGCAGGGCCAAAAGTCCGTCAAGACGCGCATCACGGTGGATGATCTGGACGTATTGATGCTTCGCAACGTGCCTTCGGATGACTATCTCAAACGCCCCTGGGCATCCTCCTCGGCGGCGGAATTCGGTCGTGTGGCGATGCGGCACGGCGTGATCGTGGTGAACGATCCGAACGGATTATCCAAGGCCTCGACCAAAATGTATTTTCAGCTGTTCCCCGAGGAAGTGCGTCCACGAACACTGATCACCCGTGACCGAGACGAGATCAAGGAGTTCGCAAAGTCTGAAGGCCGCTGCGTGCTCAAGCCGTTGCAGGGTTCGGGCGGTGCCAGTGTGTTTCTGGTGACCGAGAGTGACATTCCGAACTTGAACCAAATGATCGACGCGGTCAGCCGGGACGGATTTGTGATCGCGCAGGAGTATTTGCCGGCGGCAGCTGATGGCGACATGCGGTTGTTCATCATGAACGGCCGACCGCTGCAAGTGAAAGGGAAATACGCCGCGTTCCGACGTGTTCGCAGCGGCGGGGACATGCGCAGCAACATCCATGCTGGCGGCAAGCTTGCGGCGGCTGAGATCGGTGAATTGGAACTAAAGATCGCCGAGATCGTGCGTCCCAAACTGGTCCAAGACGGGATGTTCTTGGTCGGCTTGGACATCGTCGGCGACAAACTGATGGAAATCAACGTGTTCAGCCCCGGTGGGTTGGGCAGCGCCCAGAAGTTCACGAAGATTAATTTCAACAAATACGTGATCGCGGCGCTGGAACGCAAAGTGAACTACATGCAGTACTATGGACGAAACTTTGACAACGTCGACATGTGCACGCTGTAATGTCGCAGTCAGAGAGAGTGCAATCTGACGTTTGCGAAGACCACGAAGCGATCTCCGATTCCGTCATCGACGGGATCTGTGCGCGGTTGGCCGAGGACAAGCGGATTCGCCAGCGGTTGCCCGGCGGCGGGATACTGCAGATGGACCGGCTGTTGCCGTTTCTGTGTGTTTATCGCCGTAACCCTCGACGGCGCGACGAGGGGACGGCGCGGTTGGTGATGTCCGAGGCGTCGTTCCTGTGCGCCCCCGGGACGGCTCCCGTACGGGCCGGGCTGAAACGTCTGGTTCGCCGGATTGCCGAAACCGCGATCGAGCGTCTCGGTTCGTTTTTGATCCTCGAAGTCTGGGCCGGCGAAGATCGTCCGGAGTACGATCCGTCGACGGGCGAGATCGAGTTGCCGCGTCCGGAGTTTCAATTGTTGACGCGGCGTCCGCATCGACCCGAAGGCACGGTGGCGACGTTGCAGTTTGCGTTGCAGCAGATCAGTCTGCATCGCAAGAAGGCCGCCGTGCAAGTCAACATGCACGCTCAGAATCATCCGCCCGGGATGACGTCGTTGATTCGCGAAGCGATCGAAACCAAGATCGGATGCCATGTCTTGGGGTTGCAGGTGCGTCCGGTCTATCGCGATCCGGAATCCGGGGAAGTCTACGATCGCGTGGCGACAACGTTTGTTCGCGATGTGTCTCATTCACTGAAAAAGGGCTTCTTTGCGTTCGCGCTCAATCGAACAGAGGTTCGTCCGGAGCATTATTTTTCACTCGGTGTGAGTCGATTGTCCAAGCAAGTGCTGGTGATCGATCGCCAGTTGGCCGACCTGAGCCGACAATTCAAGTTCCTGTTGCTGGTCACGCCGATCAATGCCGAGCGGGCCTGGGACAAGTTTTCGGAATCAGGGTTCCGCAAAACCCCGGCCTTTCAGTACCGACCGTTGGATGTTGACCCGCTGCTGCTGAAGCGGCGGCTGATGAAGATCCCGACCGAGCGGGTGACCGATCCGACGTTGTCGTATGTGCTCCGGCAAGCCCAGTCAGAGCTGGATCGACAGATTTCGATGCTCGCCGATATCGGGACCCATCGTTTTTTGCCGGGCAGTTTGCAAGTCTTTGAGGGCGTCAAACCGAAACTTCGCGAGCTGTCCCTCGGGATCCTGCAAACGCTGTCCAATCGCGACTCGGCGTCCAAGGAGTTGCCGATGCTCGACGCAACCGCATTTGCTCAACTGGCGAATGCCGAAATCCAATACTATCGGTCTCAATCGCCCGCGTTTCTCGCCCAGGCCAGCGTCCGCGACGACATGTTTTCGGGGTTGATGGTGGCCGGCGCGGAACTGTTGATCGGCCGCGAAACTCGGATCGCGGAACGACGCGCCGACGCGCTGCTGCAACATGAAGTCGGAACGCATTTGGTCACCTACTTCAACGGCGCGACTCAGCCCCTGCGATTGCTGCAGGTCGGGTTGTCGGGTTATGACGCGTTGCAAGAGGGACTGGCGGTGCTGTCGGAGTACCTGGTCGGCGGGTTGAGTGAGGCGCGGTTGAGAACGCTGGCTGCGCGCGTGGTCGCCGTCGACGGTATGATACGGGGCGAGACGTTCGTCAGTGTCTTTGAGCAGCTCGTCGACGGGTTCGGATTCGAGCCGCGGACGGCCTACACGATCACCATGCGAGTGTTTCGTGGCGGCGGATTGACCAAGGACGCGTTGTACCTGCAGGGCTTAGTCGAAATCCTGAACTATTTGGGCGGTGGTGGTGAAGTCGAACCGCTATTGATCGGCAAGATCGCGGTCGAACATGTACCGGTCGTCCGCGAGTTGCTGTTTCGAGGCATCCTGCGGCCGGCTGCGCTGAGACCCAAGTACCTTGATTCGCCGGAGGCGCAAACGCGACTCGGCGGCATCCATTCCCGAACCACAGTCCTTGATCTTCTCGACAACGAAAAGGGTAGATAATGCGAATCGGCTTCCTCGTTAACGACGTCTCCACCGAAGCGGGCAATTTTACGACCAGTCGGTTGGGCCAGTCGGCGGTCAATCTGGGACATGAAGTTTGGGTGATGGGAGTGGGCGATTTGGCCTACGACCCCGACGGCATGATTCGCGCCCGGGCCAGCTCGGTTCCCAAGCAACGGTATAGCAACTCGGACACCTACACGGCGGACCTGCAAGGCAAGAAGGCCGTTCGCAAACGCATCACCGTCGACGAACTGGACGTGTTGATGCTACGCAACGTTCCCTCGGACGACTATTTGTCGCGACCTTGGGCGGCAACCACGGCCAGCGAATTTGCCCGGACCGCGATGCGTCACGGGGTGATCGTGTTGAGCGATCCGACGGGTTTGTCGCAAGCATCGAGCAAGATGTATTTTCAATTGTTTCCCGAAGAGGTGCGGCCGAAAACGCTGATCACCCGTGACCGCGAGGACATCAAACAGTTCGCCAAGGAAGAGGGAAAGATCGTCATCAAACCGCTGCAGGGTTCCGGCGGCGCGAGTGTTTTCTTGGTGCGTCCCGAAGACATCCCCAACCTGAACCAGATGATCGATGCGGTCAGTCGAGACGGTTTTGTGATTGCCCAGGAGTTCCTGCCCGCGGCCGAACAGGGGGACACCCGATTGTTCGTGATGAATGGTCGACCGCTCCGTGTGAAAGGCAGGTACGCTGCGTTTCGACGCGTCCGCAGTGGTGGCGACATGCGAAGTAACATTCATGCCGGGGGCCAGAAGGCGGCCGCCGAAATCGACCACACCGCGCTTCGGATCGCGGAGATTGTGCGTCCCAAGTTGGTTCAAGACGGCATGTTCCTGGTCGGTTTGGACATCGTCGGTGACAAATTGATGGAAATCAACGTGTTCAGCCCCGGCGGGCTGGGCAGCGCCCAACAGTTCGAAAAAGTGAACTTTTCGGCGCACGTGATTGAGGCGATCGAACGAAAAGTCCACTACATGCAGTACTACGGACGGAACTTCGACAACGTCGAAATGTGCACGTTGTAAGCACGCGGCTGTTGCACGTGGTGCTTGTTTTTCCGCTCCTCTGGCCGAATGGGCACGCTGTCGTTGCGTTCACAGTAGAATAGTGGCAGCGTCGTTTCGTTCCTTCGGTGACTTCTGCTGCCTGCGGGCATTTGCGCCCCGATCGAGGTCAATGTGGCGAAGAACATCCTCGTCTTCGAGATTGATGAGCGTCAACTTGGCGTATCGGCCGATTTGGTGGTCGAAGTCGTCCGCGCGGTGACGCCCCTGTCGCTGCCGCGGGTCCCCGAAACCGTGATGGGGATCATCAATCTTCGCGGCGAGGTGGTTCCGGTGCTGGACACCCGCAAGTGCTTGCGATTGGCGGCGATGCCGGTTCGCCATACCGATCACCTGGTGATCATTCGCGACGGCGCCTTGTGCTATGCCTTGCATGCCGATCGTGCGGTCGATCTCGCGATGCTGCAGTCCGATGCGACGGACGAAGCGGAGGATGATTCCGAGCCGACCGGGCAGCTGGCCAAGACCACGCTCGGGTTTGTCCAATTGCTCAATCCCTGGGATTTGTTGAGTGCCGACGACCGGGCGGAATTGGCGTCCATCATTTCGTCGGCGCCGGCGAGGGAGGCGAAAGGCGGATGAGTGGTGCGGAAAACGAGTCCGAGTTTCGAAACCTGTTGGATTGGTTGACGAAACACACCGGGCTCAAGTTCCGCGAAGACCAACATCGGCACACGATGACGACGCTTCGGCGACTGATGAAGATGGATTGCGTCGAGGGGTTTACGGAGTTTCGTCGCCGTTTGGAAAGGAATCCCCAGTTACTCTCCGACGCGATCGATCAATTGACCGTCGGTGAAACGTATTTCTTTCGCGAGCACCAGCACTTCGAGTTCATCCGCCAGGAGGTCATTCCTGATTTCCGCACGCGTTCGGGACATCACGAGCCGATCCGCGCTTGGTCGGCGGGATGTGCGACGGGCGAAGAGGCCTATTCCTTGGCGATCGTGTTTACGCAAGAACACGTCTCGTCAACGATTTTGGCCACGGACCTTTCCTCCGCCGCGATCGAAAAGGCGCAGCGAGCGGTGTTTCGTCCCTGGTCCTTTCGTGGTCAAGCCTCCGATGCGGTCCGCCCCTTCGTGACCGAGTCCGGGGATCAGTTCACCCTGTCGCAACGGATCAAGAGACGCGTTCAATTTCAGCGGTTGAATTTAGCGGCCAACACGTATCCTTCTTCGGCCAACGGAACCTGCGACATGGATCTGATTCTGTGTCGCAATGTGCTGATTTATTTCGGGGCCGAGACGGTTCGTGAGATCAGTCGTCGCTTGTTCAAGTCCCTATCGCCCGGCGGATGGTTGATCACGGCGTCGGGCGATCCACGGCTGGTCGAACATGCCGACTATGAGGTCGTTGCCTGCGATCACGGTGTGTTCTATCGCCGTCCGCTGGATGCCGAATCGGCGGCAAAAACGGCGACCAGCGGGCGATCACGTTCCAGCCCCTTGACGGACATCGATGCCCGCCGGCGGTCGACCGAACGGGCGTCCGAAAGACTGACTGCTCGAACACTGACTGCTCGGACACTGCTTGCCAAGCCACCCTTTCCTGCGCCCGCGGACCCGGTGACGAAACACCTTGCCTCGGTCACGAGCTTCAACGCCGGCGACGATTTCGGGGAGACGAGTTCGGCGCGGGAACGGGCGGACGATTCCGATGCGTGCCTGGCGCAGATCAAATTGGTCGCTGCGTCGGATCCGGACCGGGCGCTTGAAATCTGTCGCACGGCCA
>NZ_JBFHKV010000031.1:0-18732 GCF_041595215.1 Stieleria sp.
ATGCATCGTGACGACCTGGCGACGCTGCAGCGTTTTGTTCGCGAAGTCACGGTGGATCGAAAGGTGGTCCGCTATCTGGTGGCGCTGGTCAATGCGACCCGCCAAGACACGCGGTTGCGGGTCGGTTGCAGTCCTCGCGGATCGAAGATGTTGCTGCGTGCGGCGCAGGCTCGGGCGGTGCTCGACCAACGCGATTACGTGTTGCCCGACGACATTCAAGAAGTCGCCGTCGCCGTGCTCGCCCACCGAGTTTCGATGCGCTCGGTGTCCACGTCATGGAATGATGCGGCGTCTGTGATCGACGAGCTGATGCGGCAGACGGAGGTGGTGGTGTGAGTGCGGACGTGTCGGTCAATCCGTCGGCTGCCCCCGGTGAGACGCTTGGCAGCCAGGGTAATGGCAGCCAGGGGAATGGCAGCCAGGAGTCGAGTAGCCAGGGGGGAATGGCTGGACGAGCGATGCGGCCGGAGGATGACCGCGGTCGGGGCGACCGTTTCAGCATCGCGTCGGGCAGAAAGTGGAGGCGAATGGCGCGCCGCGTGTTGCATGGTTTGGCGCGCATTGTGACCGCGCCGATTCGGGCCTACTTGTCGCTCCGCCGCAGCATGACCGTCGCTTCGGTGTCGGTGTTGTTGGCGTTGTTCATGACGCTCAATGTGATCTGGGGGTTTCCCTGGAACGGCATGATGGGCGCCGCGGTCGGGTTGCTGGTGGTCGGTTTCGCGATCAATCGAATCATGTGTCCGGGATTGAAGCTGAGCGTTTCGCTCCCCCGATCCGCCGTCGCCGGGCACCCGTTCTCGGTCAACGTTCGGCTGACCAATGCCAGGATGTTGCCGGCATTGAATCTTCGTGTCGGCTGGCACCGCGAAGGTGTCCGCGACATCTACCCTCGTCGCAGTGCAACGGCATGGGACGCCTCACCGCCGGTGTCGTTGGATCTTTTGCGGAGCGGCGACCAGATGCAATGGCACGGGGCGATGCGATTTCACGATCGAGGCATTCACGCGTTGCCCGACTTTCAAGTCGCATCCACGTTTCCGTTTTATTTGTTCCATTGTCGCCGTGGCATGGCCACCGACACCCAGATCGCGATCACGCCGGCACCGGCCCGTGATGACGATGATTCGACCACACGCGCGCTGCTCGCCGCGATCGGCGACTGGGCACAGCAACTCGTCGCCGGTGCCCCGGTGGAGTACGTCGGGAACCGAGAGTATGAAGTCGGTGTCCCGGTGCGGCGCTGGGATTTCGCCTCGTGGGCGCGGCTGGGGCGTCCGATCGTTCGCGAGTATCAATCTCCATCGATCCAGGCGGTGACTTTGATCGTCGACACGTCGCAGCGGCCGATCGACGAGCGTGCCGCATCACGCGCCCAACTGAAGCAGCGGAAACGCGAGGCGGAGGTCTTGTTTGAACGATTGATGTCGGTCACCGCGACCGCGATCGCCGAGATCACCAGTCGACGGGTGCAGCTTAATCTTTGTTTGACCCATGAGCCGGTCGTCGAACTCCCCTCGCGTTCGCTGGCCCAGCCGACCGAAGACGTCGAGCGGATGCTCGTTCGCTTGGCGGCCGCCACTCCGGTCGATCCACTCGTGGGTGAGGAACGTCTCCGCGAAGCGATCCAATCGATCCGGTCACAACCGACGTTGATTTTTTCGATGTTGGATCTCGGCGATCAAGAGCGTGCCGGACTCGCCGGCAACCTGCCCGGTCATGTGACCTACATGAGGATCCGACCTCCCAAACGCGAGGGCCACGAAGCACATTTGGGAGATGCAGATGATCGATAAACCGATCCATCGACGCAGTTCGCTGGTCGCTGCCGATCAATTGAACGATTCGCCGGCAAAGTTCTGGCTGTTGCCCGGGTTGTTGTTGGTCCAGGCGATCTTCGTGGGATCGGCGTTCGAAACGATGGCGATGACGTTGGGCGCGTTTGCGTTTGCCCTGCTCGTCGTCGGTTTTTTTCTTCAGGGGATCGGGCAGCGCGCGGCGGTTCGGGCAAAGTCTGCGTCACCGAACCGCCCCCCGGGGCTGTCTGACTCGCGTTGGCCGGCAACCCCGGCCGACGCCCACCACAAGGATCACCCGGGGACGCCCCCCGGCAGCGATCACCTGATGTTGTTGCGGAAATTTGCGATGTTGCCAGTCCTGTTGATCGTCAGCGGACTGGGGGTGTCGCTGCGAATCGTGCATCACATGTCGGGCAATCTGAATCCGGTCGCGATGGTCGTCGATTCCACGTCGCATCTGGCATTTCTGGTGATTGCGACGCTATGGGTGTTCTACCCGCGTCGCGGACATCCGGCGATGTTGGGCTGTGGTCTGTTGCTGGTTCTGACGACCGTGACCGGCGGTGGTGTCAGCCAAACGATCACCGGCCAATTGGTCGCCGCGCTGGCGACGGTGATCGCATTTTCATTCGGGGCCGACCACATCCTGCGGCGTTGGCAGAGCGATGGATCCAGGACGAGACGCAAGGTGGCGCAAGAACGATTTCCCAAGACGACTCCCCTGCCCCGATCCACGGTTTCGATCTCGACCCATTCGGATCAGGCGAGCGCCGGCCGCAGTACCTTGATCTATTCGGTGCTGGCGCTTTCGGTCTTGCTGATGTCCACCAGCGCCGCGGGGCACTTGGCCAACCACGTCGTGCCGGGGCTGCAGCTGGATTTTTTCGATCGCCTCTCTCAATCGCTCGAAGCGGTCACGGCCAACTCCATCATCGGTGGTTCTCGCTACGTCAGGGGCAGCAAGCTGGGGTCGGTCCGAAATCACATGATCGGAGATCCGGGCGAACCCGCCGTTCGCGCGTTTTCGGTCACCGCGCCCGGATATCTACGCGGCACGGTGTTCGATTTGTATCTCGATGGCCGATGGTCCACGGCCTCGTATCGCAACTTCACACGCGGGGTCGAGATCGATTCGATTCTGCCGCGAACCGCCAAGGTGGAGGGGCCCGGTGAGACGACTCTGGTCGTCAGCAAAGGTGCCAGCTTGGATCGATTTCACGTGTCAAAGAATCCGCCAGAAGAGGATTCGGATGAGGACTTGTTGGGCACGATCGAAGTTCACAATGAGCCGCTCAAAGGCCGACTGACCTTTACGGCACTCTCGACCGATTGGATCGAAGCGTCAACGTCCGGCGCGATGCTTTCGCATCACGACATGGTGATCAATGGAGTGGATTCTCGACAGCCCTACGTGTTGGGCATCCGCTCGGACGCACCGCGGGAAACACTAGATCCGCTACGCGAAGCAATCCTGCTGGAATTGCCGCGGCAATTGCGGAATGCCATTGCCCCGGTCGCGCGATCGGTTTGTGACGGACGGCTGACGGCCCGATCGAAAGCACGCGCCATCGAAGACTACTTCCAAGCCAATTATCGCTACTCCCTCAGTGGCGTGACGACACCGGCGAACGTCGATCCGATCGAACACTTCTTGAGTACCCAGCACCCGGCGCACTGCGAGTTTTTTGCCAGTGCCGCCGCCGTCATGCTTCGCGCCGAAGGCGTCCCGACGCGTTATGTGACCGGGTATGTCGTCACCGAACGGAGCGAAGGAGACGAGTATTGGCTGGCGAGGAATCGTGACGCCCACGCATGGGTGGAAGCGTACGATGAAATCAGCGAGCAATGGTTTCCCGTCGAGGCCACGGTCGGACGCACGTACCGAACGTTGATGACCGATGAAGGTTTGGCGGATACCGATGCCGGCGCCCAGGACGGTTTCTTGGATGGCGAGGAGGACCAGTCGCTGCTGGGGATGATCGTGGGACGTCTGTTGTCGTTTCGCGCGACCGATTCGTTGACGTTTCTGTTTCGCATCGCCCAGCTGCCACTGTTTTGCATCGTCGTTGGACTGCTCTGGATCCGCCAGCGCCAAAAACAAAGGGCCGGCAGTGATCCGATGGAATTCGAAAGTCGGCAAATGTTGCATCGGGTGGATCGAAAACTGCGCAAACACGCGCTGGTTCGTGATCGATCCGAAACCTTGCACCAGTTCGCGTCCAGGGTCGAGTCGGTCGCGGGCGAGCGACCCGAAGCGGCGAGCTTGTTGGCCCGCGCCGCGCAGTGGTATCGAGACTACGCCGCGGCTCGCTATCGCGGAAAGATGCCAACCCCGATGGATGTGACGGGCGGGTGAACGAGCGATTGGATTACAAACAAATCGATGCGGAAACGTTGCGGTTCCACGTCCGTGTCACGCCGGGCGCCAAAAAGGCCGGCGTCGGCGGCACCCACGACGGAGCGCTGAAGGTTGCCGTTCACACCGCGCCCGAGAATGGGAAAGCCAACCAGGCGGTCATCAAAGCGATCGCCAAGCAACTCGGGATCAGTAAAAGCCGGGTCGTGATCTTGGCCGGACAAACCGCGCGTGTGAAATCAATCGAAATCAACGGATTGGCCGCGGCCGAGGCAATCGAGCGACTGACGGCCTTGGCGTCGTCGCCGCTTCAATGAGGCCCTACGCATCAAGTTATCTACACATCGTTTGCATGTCAGATCTGTTGTGAGTAGATGGCTTCGGCCATCGGCCGTTTACATCCATAGACTTGGGCATCGCCCAAGGTCCGCAAACGAGAACGCGAACGATTGGCCAACGGCCATCAACAACTACCTCGTCAAACGCGAAGGTTGTGCATGGCCGTTGGCCAAATTGAACCTCATTGCGATGAGGTTCCTGGGGCGGCGCAACCCTCGCAAAGGCTCGGTTTGCTTGCCCCAGGCTATGGATATGCATGCCCTTTGGGCAAAAAGCGACTTGTGTAGATACCAACGTCCCAAGGGAGGGTGACCTCATTTTAACGACGAGCCGACGGCTTAACCTGGTGCCTATGCCTTGGACATCGCCCAAGGTCCGCTGATCGGTACAACCGGTACCATCGGCCAGATTCGCGAGTCGTTAGAGTTTCTCTTGCCCTATTCTGCTCCCTAAACGGACTCCTTTGCCTAATCAGCGTGCTAGGTTTTTTTGGCCCAGCGTTCAGCAAACTTCCAGCGAGAACCATCGCCAACGCTAACCGTCCCTGACCGCGATCGAAGTCGCAGACGGGGCCGGTCGCAACGCAACGCACGGGGCCGGATGGTTCGACTGTTTCCCAAGGAATCCAACGCATGCCTTCTTCGAAAGCCGACACGTCAGATCGCACTGAAAGCCGCAACGCATCTTCGAAAAGCAAACCTAACGAGACCGCCGGTGCGGACACGAGCGCGGCGGCCGAGCAGATCGTCACGCTTGATCGACGACGCCCCACCGCGGAACGTCGCGGCGGTGATCCGGATGCCCTGGACGTCGGTGTGATGAAAAGCCCGCGACGAAAAAAACAACGTCGCCGGCACATCGATCCGACCACCTGCGAACGCGACTATTCCGATCCGGAGATCGAGTTCATGCGTGCGATGGATGATTACAAGCGAAAGAGCGGACGCATGTTCCCGACGTGTAGCGAAGTTCTGGAAGTCGTTCGCGACCTCGGCTACTTTCGATTGACCGATCAGCAAATCGACCTGCTCGGTTTGGGAGAGGGCGACGACGAGGCAGTTGACGCGGTCGACGCGGATGAGTTCGAGGAAGAAGAAGCGGACGTCTAAGCGACGGCACCGCGGCATCGAAACATTCAACAGGGGCATCTGGCGATGGGGCAACGCCAGATGCCCTTTTTTTATTTCCCCCGAGCTTTCATGCCCGCCTTGAGCGTCTCGATGATCTCGTCGACGTCATAGATGCAACCGCCCCAGGCTCCGCCGCCGACCTGTTGCAGTGCCGCCCACAGACGTGTGTCCTCGGGCATCGCCGATTCGACCGCCAAATCAGGATGCGGCGAACGTTGCTCCAGCAAGGTCGCCGCCGGCGTGCCATCGGCTGATTCAATCAACTCGACGCGACCATCCAGGCTGTTGCGGTCGATCTCGATTTCGATCACATCACCGTCGCGGACTTTGGCGATCGGGCCGCCGGCCAACGCTTCCGGCCCGACATGACCGACACAGGCTCCCGTGCTGACACCGGAGAATCGGGCGTCGGTGACCAGCGCGACCTCTTTGCCGAACGACAGGTACTTGAGCGCCGAGGTGATTTGATAGGTTTCTTCCATACCGCATCCGAGCGGTCCGCGGCCGATCAACACGATGATGTCTCCGGCGACGATCGGTTTGCCTTGCTGGCCTTTGACCGCGGCGATCGCATCACGCTCGCTGGTGAAAACCCGCGCCGGACCGCGTTTCCGATAGACGTCGTCGTCATCGATCACACTGGGGTCGATGGACGTCGCTTTGATCACCGAGCCTTCGGGACAGAGGTTGCCGACCGGGAAACTGACCGTCGGGGTCAGCCCCTTGGCAGCCGCGTTGGCTGGTGGAACGATCACGTCGTCGGGATCCACGGCGTCGGACTCGGCCAGTCGTTGACGGCAAAACGCTCGGCGATCGCTGGATCGCCATTGATCCAAGATTTCGTCCCAAGTCATTCCGGTGACGGTCCGCGCGCTGGATTTCAATAATCCCAGTTCGCGCAGATGCCAGGCCACTTCCGGCACACCGCCGGCCAGGAAAAAACGAATCGTCGGATGGCCGACCGGGCCGTTGGGCAAGCAATCGACAAAGCGTGGGACCGATCGATTGATCCGGCGAAACATCTCCGCATCCGGGCGTTTCAATCCCGCGGCGGCGGCGATGGCGGGGATGTGCAGCAACAGGTTCGTGCTGCCCCCGACGGCGGCGTGAATCAACATCGCGTTGTATAGCGCGTCCTCGGTCAGGATCTCGCCCAACGTAGCACCGGCGGCAACCTGTTCCATCGCAACGTCGGCCGAGTCGCGCGCCATCTGGGTCCAGATCGGGCCGCCGCTGGGACCGAGTGCCGCGTGCGGAACGGTCATGCCCAATGCTTCAGCGACGACCTGACTGGTCGCGGCGGTGCCGAGGAATTGACACCCGCCACCGGGAGTGCCGCAGGCCCGGCAGCCTTCCAGCGATGCTTGTTCGAGCGTCATTTCACCTTTCGCGTAACGCGCGCCGATCGATTGGACTTTCCCCGCGTCTTCGCCGACCGTTGCGGGCAAGGTGACGCCACCGGGAACCAGCACGCTGGGCAAGTTCTTCGCCCCGGCCAAGGCCATCATCATCGCGGGCAGACCCTTGTCGCACGTCGCGATACCGATCACGGCCTTGCGTCGCGGCAGCGATCGGATCAGTCGTCGAAAAACAATCGCCGCATCGTTGCGGTACGGCAACGAATCAAACATCCCATGGGTACCTTGGCTACGGCCGTCACAGGGATCGCTGCAGTAGGCTGAAAACGGCACGGCGCCCCGCTCGGTCAACTGCTCGGCCGCCGCCCGCACCAACAAGCCGATCTCCCAGTGCCCGGTGTGGTAGCCGAGTGCCAGCGGCGTCCCGTCGTTCTCTCGCAGACCGCCTTGCGTGCTGAGGATCAAGTATTGATCGCCCAGCACTCGACGAGGGTCAAATCCCATGCCCACACTTTGCGTCAACCCGAACAGATCACCGGAAGACCACGTCCGCAAGATTTCGTCGGTCAGCGGCAGCGTTCCGGCCGGCCCGTCGGCGTGGGTGACGAGCGAATCGGGATCAGCGGGAGTGTCGAAGAAAGCTGGCACGGAATTATTATCGAGACAGGGATGGGGGCGATCGTGTAGCGCAGGCAGGCACTATACCAAACCAAGCCCTGCCGGGATTGGACGCGAGGCGTTCGACGACTCTGAGATCGCTGACTCTGAGATCGCTGACATGACCCCGCTGGGGTCAAAGCCAGTAGCCGGAGGTGAGCGAAGCGACACCTCCGGACATCCGGTCCCCCGTCAGACGCGACCCCGAAGGGTGTCGAAGCAAATGACGTCGGCGCCCTCGGACCCGGCCAGCCCGCACGCTCAAGCTCACCGATCGACTCGTTTACGAACGCGGACTGCTGCACCGCCGGCGGATTGATTCGCTGCGACCCGTCCGGGTCGAGGGGATTCTGGGGTCGTGTTCCCCGGAGGTGGCGCTGCGCTGACCTCCGGCTACTCGCTGAAATCCCTTCGGGATACTCGGATCGCTGACGCTCTCCGCTAACACCTGCAGGGCTCAACCCCCGAAACCCCTCCCCTACAGCTTCACCGTCACGGTTTTGCTTTCGGTGTAGGGCTTCAGTCCTTCTTCGCCGAGTTCGCGGCCGTAGCCGCTCATCTTGAACCCGCCGAAGGGGGCGGCGGCGTCGAACACGTCGTAGCAGTTGACCCAGATCGTGCCGGCTCGCACGCGGGCGGCGAAGTCGTGGGCGTTGGAGATGTCACGGGTCCAGACCGCAGCGGCCAAACCGTAGAACGTATTGTTCGCTCGGCGGATCATGTCGTCTTTGTCGTCAAACGTCAGCACGCTCATCACCGGTCCGAAGATTTCATCGGTCGCGATCGACATGTCATCTTGCACGTTGTCAAAGATCGTCGGCGCGATGAAGTAGCCGGTGTCGCCCACACGATCGCCCCCGGCGACACACTCGGCGCCTTCGTTCTTTCCTTTGTCGATGTAAGACATGATCTTGTCGAATTGTGCCTTGTCGACTTGCGGTCCCTGTTGGGTGTCCTCGGCGAACGGGTCGCCGACTTTTCGTTTCATCGTCAGCGCGGTCAGTTTTTCGACGAACTCATCGTGGCAACTCTTTTCCACGAACACGCGGCTACCGGCACAGCAGCATTGGCCTTGATTGAGGAACAGGCCGATGTAGGCACCTTCGACGGCGGCGTCCATGTCGGCGTCGGCGAAGACGACGTTGGGGCTTTTGCCGCCGAGTTCAAACGTCAGTCGTTTGAGTGTTTCGGCGGAATCGCGGGTGATGATTTGCGCGGTGCGATGTTCGCCGGTGAAGGCAATCTTGTCGATCAACGGATGTTTGACACAGGCCGCACCGGCGGTCGGTCCGAAACCGGGCACGATGTTGATCACGCCATCGGGGAATCCGACTTCTTTGGCCAGCTGCGCCATCCGCAAACAGGTCAGCGGAGTCTGTTCGGCCGGCTTCATCACCACCGTGCATCCGGCGGCCAACGCGGGTCCCCATTTCCAGGCCAGCATCAGCAGTGGGAAATTCCACGGAATGATTTGTCCGGCAACGCCGATCGGCTCGCGCCGCGTGTAACACAAATAATTTCCGCGAATCGGAATCGTGCTGCCGTGCAGTTTATCTGCGTAGCCGGCGTAGTACCGGATCGCGTCGATCGCCAGCGGCAAATCCGCGGTCAGACTGTCGTTGAGCGGCTTGCCGTTGTCGAGTGTTTCCAGCGCGGCCAACGCATGGATTTCCTGTTCCATCCGATCGGCCAACTGGTACAGCAAACGCCCGCGATCACGAGCGTCCATCTTGGGCCAAGCGCCGGAATCAAACGCGCGTCGGGCGGCCTTGGCGGCGGCGTCCACGTCGGCCGCGTCGCCTTCCGCAATCTGAGCGATCTCCTGTTCCGTTGCGGGGTTCAAGGTGGCGAACGTTTTTCCGCTGACCGCGGGAACCCATTTGCCATCAATAAAGCACTCGGTGTGTTTCACGTCGACTTCATTGGCCGATTTCGGTGCGGGTGAGAGTGTGGTGCTCATGGTGACCTCGGGCGGAAGGGGGGAATCGGTATCGGGACGGGAGGGAGTGTGTTTTACCGAATCGAATCGAGCCAAAGGGCGCTGAACTGCTCTTGACCTGATTTCTCCACCCATTTTAGGGTGATGATTGCCAGAGGGTAAACCGATAGCCGATGAAGGAATGTCGGCATGCGCCAACCAATTCGCCCGAGAAAAGGCTGCAAGGATGCAGAAACGAACGAAGCTCAAGCAACAGTTGTTGATCGCCGGTTGCGCCGGCATGATTGTCACGGCCAGCGGCTGCCGCAGCGCCATGCCCAAATGGAACATGTTCAGTTGGCGCAGTGCACCCTCGGCCGAAGCGCTCGCCGGTGCCGGTCCAACCGTCACCTACCCCGCGCCTCCCGGTGAATCCGCAACGCCCGAAGCGATCGCATCGGTCGCCGGCGGAACCAGCGGACCGTCAACACAGAACGTGATCGCGGCATCCGCCCAATCACCCAGTTCGCCCGTGACGGGCTTTGACGCGGTCGCCGCGGCCAACCGCACCGCATCGTCGACCAACCGGGCCGCCGCCCAAGCGAACGGCTTTAACGTCGCATCAAACCCATCAGCCGGCGGAGTGTCTGCAGCCAAATTGCCCGGCTATCCGAATCCCGATGCCGCTGCCCCGGGCAATCATTCTTCCGTTCCGGCGATCCCCGCCGGCTACCAATTCGGCACCAATGCGAAGTCGGCGGCGCGGCCCGAGGCTGCAGCCAGCAGCCGTTATGCGATGCCGTCGTCCTACCCGGCACCCGGTGTCCCTGAGTCCGGATCGGGCTCCGCATCCGGCTACACCCTGCCTGGCGGCTCCAGTCCCGGTGCAAGTTCCTCGCCCTCTTCCGGCGCGGGCGGTTTCGGTTTGCCTTCGGCCGGCGCATCGAGCTCGGCAACGTCGCCCGGTGGGTTTGCGTTGCCCGATTCGATGATCAACACGGTCAAGGCAGCTGCATCCGGTGCTTCCGCGACGGGCCCAACCCAGTCACAGCCGTTCACGCCCAAGCCATCGACAACCAGCGGGACGGCGACGCAATCGATCGCCGGATCGACAACCAACTCGGGGTTCAGTCTGCCTGGTGACGCCACGCCGTCGGCGCCAGCGAATGGTTCTGCGACAGCGAATCGCAGCGCGTCGGCACCCTCGTTTTCCACCGCCAGCGCGTCGCTGGCACCGTCTGCCAATGGATCGTTCCGATCGAATTCCGGCAGCGAATATGCCCCCGGCAGCACTGCCGGATCGGGCTCTTACCCGACCACCAGCGGTTATCCGAGTACGGGGACCGACGGAAGCTTTTACCGGTAATCAGTCCGATGAACTTGATGATCTACCTCGCGACATGGTCCGCCGTGTCGCTCTCGGCGGCCACGTTCTCGGCGAGCGGGATTTTGCCGGGCGGCCGCGATTCCAACACGACCGTGGCGGAAGTAGATCTGGTCGAGTTGAACCACTTTCTGGACGACCATGGCCGCGAAGTGTTTCGCCAAGTCGTCTTTTTTGACTGGTCCCGAAAGAACCGCCAATTCGAAGTCCGCGCCTGGCGGTTGGTCAAGCATCCCTCGCAACTGCCGCGCCAGGTCGACCAGTCATCGACGTACCTGGTCCGCTGGCAAGACAAATCGATCACGCGTCAGGTGCGCGCCAAGTCGATGCGCGAGACGTGGAGCCAAGAGGACCCGGAGCGAGTCAACCGCGCGATCTTGCCGGAAAATCAGCGCCGACCCCTGTGGCCGACGAACTAGCGTCTTTGCAGGTGCTTCGCCCAAAGGGCATGCACATCCACAGCCTGGGGTCAGGGAACGAGCGCCGCGGAGTGACCGCCACCGCAGGAAAGCTGCGTTCAGCCTTCGACGTCGATGCCCATGCTGCGGGCGGTGCCTTCGATCATTCGGACCGCTTGGTCCATGCTGCGGGCGTTCAGGTCGGCCATCTTCTTGGTGGCGATGTCTTCGCACTGGGCACGGGTGACCTTGGCGACTTTGTTGACATTCGGCACACCGCTTCCCTTGGCGATTCCGGCGGCCTGCTTCAGCAGCGAGGCTGCCGGCGGGCTTTTGGTGATGAAGTCAAAGCTGCGGTCGTTGTAGACCGTGACGATGACCGGGATCGGGGTTCCGTTGTATTCTTTGGTGCGATCGTTGAACGCTTGGACGAACTGTCCCAGGTTCACGCCGAACTTACCCAAGGACGTACCGACGGGAGGGGCCGGAGTGGCTTGACCGCCGGGAACTTGAAACTTTGCCTGTCCTGTAACTTGCTTTGCCATGATCGGATGATTGGTATGATTTTGAGTTGACTGAGTGGTTCGGCGTTAGGTTAACTACACCGGTTCGACTTGCCAGTGATCCAATTCCATAGGAACGCTGCGGCCGAAAATATTGATGATCACAGTGATGCGGCCGTTGGCTTCATCGACGGCGTCGACATCACCTTCTTGGTTTTCAAAATTCCCTTCCTTGACCCGCACACGATCGCCGACTTTGAACGGGATCGCGGTTTTGATCGGGGCTTCTTCTTCGTCCTCGGCGATCGGCCGGTTGATGAACCGATCCACATCCGCCGGGTCCATCGGCATCGGCTTGCCCGCCGAACCGGTAAAGTCGCTGATCCCGCCGGTTTCGCGGACCAGGAACCAGGTGTCGTCGTTGATGGCCATGCGGGCCATGATGTAACCGGGCAAAAGCTTTCGTTTGGTGATCCGCTTTTTCCCGTCTCGGGTGAACGTGGCAATGTCTTCGCTGGGGACGACCACGTCACCGAAGTATTCTTCCATCCCT
Organism: Stieleria sp.; assembly: GCF_041595215.1. Lineage (NCBI taxonomy): Bacteria > Pseudomonadati > Planctomycetota > Planctomycetia > Pirellulales > Pirellulaceae > Stieleria > Stieleria sp. The sequence goes on from NZ_JBFHKV010000031.1 coordinate 12,396, forward strand.
TCCATCGCGATTTTCTTTCGCAGTGCGTCGGCGATGGAATCTTCGCGGTTGAACGCGACTTTTAGGATGTACCAATCCATTTCGATGTCGCCGCTGGGGGCGTCGTCATCATCGTCGTCGCTGTCCAGGAAGACTTCGCCGGTCGATTCACTGGTTGATTCACTGGCCGCTTCGGCGGTTTCGGCTTCCTGAGCCTCGTTTTCCTCGGCGCCAGCGTCCGCGGAATCGTTTTCCTCAAGCACTTCACTGGACTCGTCAATCACTTCAGAGTCATCGGTGTTGGGAGATTTGGATTCGTCGGTCATTGGAACACTGGAAACGGCTGGGAGCGTAAAACGTGAAAAGCGGCGGGCGAGAGGTGCGGCGACCGACCAGATTGCAAATCTACCAGCAAATCGCCTCAGAGCAATCGGCTATGCGGTCGCCCACAGGGCATCGAAGAAAGCTTGCCAGAAGACGTCGAACAGGAACAGGGAAATCGCCAGGATCGCGATCGTCACGATCACGACGACCGAAGCCCGTTTGACCTCGTCGCGGCTGGGCCACGTCACCTTTTTCATTTCCGCTTCGACGGCGATCAGAAAATCGGCAAAGCGTGGCCAGTTGATCAGCCGAAAACCGATCCACAGCCCGGCCAGCAAGATGCCCGCGGGGATGCCCACCGCGATCGCCTTGTTGGAGGTGGACCCGTCCAGGGTGGCGTAAAGACGCCACGCCCCGAGTGCAACGATCAGCCAGATTGCCAGAACGGTCAACTGGCGGACGATGCGGCCTTGGTTCGGTTTGTATACGGAAGCGTGGAACAGTTCGCTTGATAGCGAACTTCCACTCGGGGCGGTACTCGCTTTGCTCCCGGCGATGTCTCGAGACACTCGATTGTCCTTACGTTCGGATCGGCCGGCTCATTCGGGCCGGCTTTTGTCAGCCAGTGTGGACGGAGGACCCGTTGCCTCCGCGGAAAGGCTCATCGTACATCCGCTCCCGGTCTTGGCACCAGAGCAGCGTGAAAAGCCGAAAATCAAAGCAGGAGTGGAGGGACTTGAACCCGCAACCGCTGGTTTTGGAAACCAGTGCTCTGCCAATTGAGCTACACTCCTTCGCTGCGGCCGAACCGAAATTCGGCTTCGCGTAGTTTAAAGCAGAGAACCAACGACCCGACAGGCGGTTCGTTGGTTCTCGCGTTATTTTTCATCGAGTTTGGCGTCCCAAACAGGTGCCAAACGGTCCCGATTCGGGGACTACTCGACGATTTTGGTCACAACGCCCGAACCGACCGTTCGGCCACCTTCGCGGATAGCGAAGCGGACGCCATCGTCCATGGCGATCGGCTTGTGCAGTTCGACGGTGACTTTGACGTTGTCGCCGGGCATGCACATTTCCGCACCTTCCAGGTTGGCGGTGCCGGTCACGTCGGTGGTTCGGAAGTAGAACTGGGGACGGTAACCGCTGAAGAACGGCGTGTGGCGTCCGCCTTCGTCTTTGCTCAAGCAGTAGACTTCGGCTTCGAACTTGGTGTGCGGGGTGATCGAGCCCGGCTTGGCCAAAACTTGGCCACGCTGGATTTCTTCACGCTTGATACCGCGGAGCAGGCAGCCGACGTTGTCTCCGGCACGTCCTTCGGTCATTTCCTTGCGGAACATTTCGACGCCGGTGCAGGTCGTTTTGGCCGAGTTCGGGCCGAGGCCGACGATTTCGACTTCTTCGCCGACCTTGATCACGCCACGCTCGATCCGACCGGTCGCGACCGTTCCACGACCTTCGATCGAGAACACGTCTTCGATGGCCATCAGGAACGGCTTGTCGTCTTCGCGGACGGGCTCGGGGATGTATTCATCCAACGCTTCCATCAGCTCGGTGATGCACTTGCTGGCTTCCGGATCGCTGGGGTTGTTGTAGGCCGGCAGTGACGATCCGCGGATCACGGGGACGTCGTCGCCCGGGAAGTCGTACTTGCTGAGCAGTTCACGAGCTTCCAGTTCAACCAACTCCAACAACTCCTCGTCGTCGACCAGGTCGCACTTGTTGAGGAAGATGACGATGTAAGGAACGCCGACCTGGCGGGCCAGGAGCACGTGCTCCTTGGTTTGCGGCATCGGGCCGTCGGCGGCCGACACCACCAGGATCGCACCGTCCATCTGGGCGGCACCGGTGATCATGTTCTTGACAAAGTCAGCGTGGCCCGGGCAGTCGATGTGGGCGTAGTGACGATTGTCCGATTCGTACTCGACGTGGGCGACCGCGATGGTCACCGTCTTGGTTGCGTCACGCACGGTACCGCCCTTGGCGATATCCGAATATCCCTTGGCTTGTGCCAAGCCTTTGGCGGCTTGGACTGCCAGGATTGCACCCGTCGTCGTTGTTTTACCGTGGTCAATGTGCCCAATCGTGCCGACGTTCACGTGGGGCTTGGTCCGTTCAAATGTTGCCTTGGCCATTTCTAACTCACCTGCGTCAGATCGTTCTTGCTACTTGTCTGGGGATACGCCCCTGACGAGCCCTCTCGAGTGGTGACCGTGTTCACACCCACGGTGGTTCACCGACCCAGCGGTCGCGACGATCCGACTTTGTTCTTCTAAACAGACAGAAAATCGTATCCAAGAACGCCCACCAAGGACGTCCCGGTTGTTGCTTCAGTACTCCCGCCAGAGAAGGCAATCATCAGTGCCGCTGGCGAGGGTGCGTAGTTGTTGCGAAAAGTCGCGTCGCTTGCAATTGCTGATTGCAAAAAATCAGCAAGATCCGCACCAACTTTCCAGATTCTCAGTTCCAGACGCTCAAGCTGCTGATGGGACTTGAACCCATGACCTCTTCCTTACCAAGGAAGTGCTCTACCACTGAGCTACAGCAGCGACGCTCAGAGCGGGTGAAGGGAATCGAACCCTCGTATTCAGCTTGGAAGGCTGCTGCACTACCATTGTGCTACACCCGCTTGTCGTGCTCGGGGCTTGGCCACCCCTCGACACGGTTCTCAGATTCGGAGATCGCGTCCTCTCTCATCATTCAGTGGGGGCTATTGGATTCGAACCAATGTAGGCGTAGCCAGCGGATTTACAGTCCGCCCCCTTTAACCACTCGGGCAAACCCCCTCAACGTTTATCGTGTTGTCTTACTCTTGTTGCTCGTCCGGTTCCTGTAAAAACTTGTCTGGAGTGTTCGTCGCGAAGTTTGTCGTTTCAAGCCGTCAGTGGCAAGGTGGCCAGGGCTTCGGTTGGGAACTTCCGGGTTGTCTAGTGGTCGGTGGTCTGGTGGTCGATGCCCAGGCCGGGAATCCCGTGCCAGAGCCAGCGGAGGGATTCGAACCCACGACCGGCTGATTACAAATCAGCTGCTCTGCCAACTGAGCTACGCTGGCGATTCGACCGCCCTGCCGCCAGGTTGTTCTTCCTAGCACTGCCTTTTTCCCCGCGCCGATGCCAAGCATCCATCGCTGGGAGACGGCAGAGTTTAGCAATCGATCGTTCTGGGGCAAGCCGGATTTGACCTCTCCGGTGCTCAAACACCCAGATCGACCTGATTCGCCGGACCGCGACAGGTTCCTCTGGATCCGGTCTCGCTGACATCTGGACAGTCCGCTGAACACTTCGGTTCGCTGCGTGAAGCACTCTTTCGGCCATCTGATCGCCGATCATGAGGCAATTCGGCGGTTTCAGCGGCCGAATTCAACGACCTCGCGATCGGCGGCCAAACTGACGCAGGTTTGACGCCCCCGCAGCGCCTCGGTGACCTCGCGAAGCATCAGTTCCGGCTCGGCGTCGATCGGATTGACGTGCGTCAGCATCAGATGCTTGGGCGCCGACGCCTGGGCGATTTTGGCCAGCCGGCTGCTCCAGGTGTGCCCCGTCTTGTTGGCCCACTCCGAGCTGGCGTCGGAAAAATAGCACTCGTGCATCAGCAGATCCGCCCCGGCGTTCCACTTGATCGCTTCCCCGCTGTCGTCCCCGGTCGTGTCGGTCAAATACAACAGCCGCGTCCCATCGAGCCAATCCAGTCGATACCCGACGGACATGCCCGGGTGCTGTTGAGGTCGCCAGCGGATCGTGCAGTCGCCGATCGTGAATTCGGGCAACGCGTCGATTTCCCGATATTCCGCCTGAATCGGTACCGGAAACAACAGATCTGAAAACAGGTGCTGCTCGATTGCCGCCAGCTTTTCTTTCTCGCCCCAGATTCGCAGCCGATCGACGGGCCGTTGATACAACACATCCAGCAAGAACGTCAGACCGGCGACATGATCCAGGTGGGCGTGGCTGAGCAGGATGTCCAGCGTCGGCGTCTCAATCAATTCGGCCAACCGAAACAGCCCCGTGCCGGCATCCAAGACAATTCCGCTCTCGGGCAAAAAGTAGCAGCTCGTGTGCCGATCCTCGTTGGGGTGATACCCGGCAGTTCCGAGGCAATGCAGTTGCATGATCGACTGTGCTGGCGGTTCGGGAGAGCGAAAAAAGCTGGCGTCGGCGTCAATTGTAGTGCAAGCGACGCCCGCGTTGCTATCTCTGCCCCCGTTTCCTCTCCGCCCGCGTCAGCTCGTACAGCAGGATCGCGGCGGCCACCGAGACGTTCAAACTGTCGACCAGCGGTCCGCACCCCGGGGCGGTGGGCATGGGAATCGTCACCCGTTCGCTCGCCGCACGCTGCACTTCCTCCGGCAACCCCTGGGCTTCATTGCCCATCACCAGGACCGTCGGCTGTGCGTCGATGGAAACCTCGCCGATCGCAATCGAATCGGCCGCCAACGTCGACGCCAGGCTGACCACCCCTTGGTCGGCCAGAGACCGTAAATCGCGGGCCGGATCGCTCATCACCAGCCAACGCATGCCCAGCACCGCTCCCATGCTGACCCGCATCGCCCGCCGAGAAAACGGGTCGACCGAGCGGTGATCGATCAAGATCTGTCGGATCCCCAATGCCGCCGCCGAACGCACCATGCTGCCCAGATTCTCCATGTCGGTCGTGTGGACGAGCGCCAGGGAGACCGGATCGGGGCGGAAATCATCGATCCCGCCGAGCGGTTTTCGCGACGCACTGGCCAGGAAGCCGCGGTGGAAATCGAACCCGGCCAGCTGACGCATCTGGTCGCGGGAAACGGCATAGACCGGTGTTCCAACAGCCACCTCACCCAACGCGCCCAAATCGCGGCCCTGTTCGACCACCACCGATCGCACGCCAAAATCGCTGGCGATCAATCGGCCCGTGATCAGTTGCCCCTCGACGACGAAGTGTGTCGCGTTCAACACGCGCCCGGTCGGCCGACGCTTCAAGTCGCGAAAGTCCGACAGGCGGGGATCGTCGGCCGAATCGATCGGGATCGGCTGGATCAGAGGGTGGCTTCGTGTCATACGACGAGTGCTTCGTCAACGATTGGATTGCGGTTGCCGCGGAAAAGGGGGCAGGTACCAAAAATGCGAAGCACCCGTTGGGCCATTTGGTTTTTGGTACCTGACCCCTTTTCCGCTTTCGTGTCCATCGGCTACGGCGTGAACACAAGCCGCTGCATCTTCGCCGGAATGCCTTCGCTGGTCACCCACACCCGCCCCTTGCCGTCGACCGCGATCGCTTCGACTTGCTTCAGCTTTGGTAATTCAAAAATGTCGGGGATCTGCCGCAGACGAGTTTCCAGCGGAATGCGTTTGGAAGCGGGGAAGCGATAGGCTTGAAGGTAATTTGAGATCCAGAGGTCTCCCGTCAGCGGACAAAAATCCATGCCGGTCGCAAGCGGGATCGCGAGTGTCTGGATCGGCTTGGCTTCCAGTTCGATCACCGAAGGGCCCACTGCCGACCGATCGCCTTTGGGACGCTCGGGCAACGGGATCTCGTACATCGTCGCGAGCAACGGCGACTTGCCCAGCATCAAAATCCGTCGCCGGCGGACATCGACCGCGACGGATTCACAGTTCCGTGGTCCGCCCGGGTAGCGAATCACCAGGTGCTGGAACGAATTGACGAATGTCCTTTTGCGAGGATCCGGCTCGTCGAACAAGTACAGCGAAACCGATTTGCGCTGGGCATCGTTGTCGCCCACGTCGGCAACGAGTAACCGAGCCCCGCCGTCGTCGAACGAAGCCATGTCTTCCCAGTCATGCGCCGCAACCCCACGCAGCACCAGCCGTCCACAATACTTGCCGCTGGTGGTGAACGCGTACAGCCTCGCTTTGTCGCCGGAATCGTTGTGCGACCAAACGCATTGTGGAGCGACGTGGGAAAACGCCAGGCCGCTGCTTTCGGTCAGTAACGGGGCGTCGAGTTCCAGAAACGCGTGCCCCGCCACAACGGCTTCGTTCTTCGGTTCCCAGGCGTGGATGTTCGCCGGCGTCAAACAAACAAACCCCGGTAGCCAGAC
>NZ_JBFHKV010000032.1:0-18731 GCF_041595215.1 Stieleria sp.
TCCGTCACTGCGTCCGTCATTGGTGGTCTGACGCGGCCAGCGATAGCGATCGTCTTGAAAGGAAAGTTCGTACAGCAACGTGTCGCCGTGCTGGGCAAGGATCGCGGCCACGTCATCGGTGAGCAGTCGCCCGTTGGGAAAACCGACCGGATAGCGTGTCGAGTAGCACATCACATCGGGGACAAAATCCCAACGACGGTACGCAAACAGCGAACTCAAATTCAAACGTAGCATGATGTCCCGCATCAAACTGGGATGCGTGTGTTCGCTCGTGATCGCTGCGACGTGTCGGCTGGGGTGCAAGGTGTTGAGCAGTTCGAACCTCGGGTTCTGAGTCCGCAGGGATCGACCGACGTGATCGATCGGTCCGCCGGAACCCTTGTGGGACGTCGCCCAAATCAAAAAATCCGTGCGGTCGTCCGGAAACACGCTCAGCGGCACACGGACCTGCATGGCGACGATGTTGGTGCCGAAAAACGCCGGAAAGATAAACGGATCGTCGTGGATCCCCGCGTCCGGACGGAGGTCCACGTCCAAGTGCTTCGGCTTGGAAAATCGTGGGTAACCCGACTGCAACTTGCCATCGTCGGTGAGCCGAAACTCGATCACGATGTCTTCTTTGATTTCGTCGGGATGCAGAATCTTTCCGCCGTAGCGTGCGAATGCTTCGACAACCGACAGGTTGTTCGCGTCATGCGAATGCTTGTGGCCATCGGTTGATGCCTGCGCGGATGCCGCCGCGTCTGCGGAATTGGGATCGACATCCGTCCGTGTTGGGAAGTCAACCGAACTGTTGTAGTCGATGTTGATTCTGTAGGTATAAGGTTCCAGCTTGAGTGTTGTCGAATCGGTCAACTGACGGCGGACGCAGAGGATGAACACGAGCGAATCGATTTGTTCGCGTTGTTCGTCGCTGAGCGGGTCACGCACGACATCGGCAAGCAGGTCGTGAAGCGGCAATTTGGAGTCACGCTCAAACGGAAACGCCGGCGTGCCATCCCGCTTGACGGGAAACACGAACAAATCCGTCAATGCCCGCTCCTGTCGCTGGCGATTGAGCACATCGATCGGATCGGCGTGGTCCGATGCGGCGGCGGCAAGCGGCAGCAGGACCAGCAACACACTGCAAATCGATTGGGACCTGATCATGCCGGTTCTCCGTCGCTGGGCGGCAATGGAACGTTCCAAAACCAATCACTGGTAAACAGCGACGATCCGACGTGTTCACCGAGTTTGCGATAACTCTCCCATTGGGCTTCATCGAATGATTGATCACCGGTCGATTCGTGTGGGAATTCCGGGTGTGTTCGATGGTAGTTGCGGACGTCGTCCGGCTCGTCCCCGGTCAGGCTGGCTTTGATGTAGAGCAGCAACGAGCGGTTGGCCTGGGGAGCATTCGGATAATGAATCCAGCACAACGCCGCGTGTGCCTTGGACGAACTCGACGGGTTTCCGCTCGCTTCGGAGGACGGGTGAAGCTCTTGGACCGTGCCCAAACGATCGCGTGTCGGTGCAGCGATCACGCCGCTGGATGCCAACGCGTCTAGCTCGGCGTTGGTCAACGATTCGATGCGGGCTCCGAAATCGATTCGCGCCTTGCGAACCAACTCGGCAAAGTCTTCGAATTCGTAGTTCGGGTCGGCACCGCCGTCGCAAAGAATGATGCGTGGGACCCGGCGACGAATCAGTTCGTACGCGGCCAGATTCTCAAAATAGCCTCCGTCGGAAATATGCCAAAAGCGTTCCCAGGGACCGGGATAGCGGGCGATCCACTCAGAAACCAGCAGCGATTGCGTCGCGAAGTAACGTGGGATCAGATACAGGAAACGGCGGATCGGCGACAGGACCGGCCAGCCGATCCGATCGGCCGCGGAGATTCCGCTGTCCCACCAGTGTCCGGTTCGCATATTGAGCAACCCCATCAGCAGCGCCGTGCCGAGATGGGTCGTGCGGCCGCGGCCCGGATCGATCGCCGCTCCGGAAATCCCGATCCATTGCCGCAACGACAACATCTCCGCACGATCGGCGGCGCGGTCCATCTGGTCGACCAGGGGGTGCACACGGCCGGGTTGATTGCCGATCGGATCCAGGCCGGTGGGGACCTTGCGCGCCCCTGATCGACCGGCATGCGAGGCATCGGTCCAGGCGCTGTGCCAGTGTTCGCCGACCGAAACACCCAGGGAGCTGACCGCCATGTTCAACCCCTGGCGGTCACGTTTCCTCAGTCGGGAACCGAAGTCGACGGTTTGGTTGATGGTGAGGTTGATCAAGTGCAACGGCCCGCCGGCTTCATGGGGACGGTAGTCGCGAATCGACGCCACGTCGTCCCCCGCGATGACTTCGGTCACGTTGATCCCGTCGGGGCGATGCCGCGCTGGGTTGGACGCACCCAAGTAGGCGCGTGCCAACCGCGCCGAATAGGTTTGCGACAGCGAGGAGCGGTTGACGAACGTCAGTGTGCTGGGAAAGGCCAACAGAATCGTCAACGCAAGCGTCCCGACCGTGACGGCGACCGCGGTCCAAAACCAATCTTCGTCGCCGCCCTGAAACAGGGCATGGGACGCGAACGAGTAGGCGACCAGGGGAAGCGTGAACAAAATCACCGCCAACAATCCCGCCGTCATATCACGCAATAAAATGCGTTTGAGCGTCGATGGGGGGCCGCTGGCGCCTTGCTCGCGAAAAAAGCCGGCCAGCCATCGCATCAGGGGAATGATCGCCATGATCGCCGCCCCGAGCGACGCGAACGCTTCGGCATACGTGAAGTTGCCTTGCAGTTTCCATTCTTGTAAACCGTGTCCCAGCGTATCGATCAACGCGAACACCAACGCCGCTCCGGCCAACGCCAACGCAAGCCCGAGGTCATACGTCAAATAATTCCGTGTCCGCAGACGTTGCGTTTCGACACCGCCGGATCCCGTTGCCGCTTCGCGTTTGTGTCCACGCCGCCACGCCAATTCCACTTGCAGCAGCGACGAGAACAGTGCCACACCCAGCAGCAACGGTTCGAATCGAATGCCATTGGTGACGCCGATCCACAACAACACGCCCCCGACCGCAAACAGGATCAGCATCGGGATCGCCTTAAACGATTCGTGCTCGTCTTGCGAGACGATCCAGTAGGCGATGATGCGGGGTAAGACCAGGAACAACAGCAACAGTTCCACCAGAATGAACCAGGGGCTGAACCATGGTCCGATCAGCGATTGCAGCAGATGACCGATCGGCATCTCGCCCAGGTCCAGTAACCCGGTCACGCCCAAGAATTGATCGAGCCCGCTGTAACGAATCAGATTGGCGAGGCTGAACGAGGTCACGATCGCCAGACCGACGACCAAATGCAGACTGAGCAGATTGCGCACGAAGACGGCAAAATTGAGTCGCATGGCGCCAGGACCATTGGGGGCGATGTAGTTGCCGTGGCTTCGTAACCATTCGATGGCGGGCGATTGAGACGAACTGAGTGTCTGTTCGACCAGATCCGCCGGCGGAGTCGATTGCAACCCTCCCGAGTTGCGGACGGTTTCCGGGCGCAAGCGATCGAAGCATCGGCCGAGAAACGAACCGATGTAGCCACCGCCGGAGACGGTCGACATCAGATCCACACGTCGCAACAAACGTTTGCGGGCCATGCTTTGCAGCACCCCCAACGCGTGCGTCGCGCTGCGGATGCCACCCCCGGAAAGCGCCAACCCGGTCACATCGCTACTCCATTGCCCCTGTTCTCCCAAGGGCGGTGCAAAGCCGCTCGCCCGCTCGTCCGCGGTGACTTCCGATGACTCGTCCGCCTTTGACGCTTTTGCAGTTGACGCTTCTGCAGCGGCAACGAACTCGGTTCGCTCGCGACGCTGCCTGATCACTTCGGCCTCTTTCTCACGCAACCGGTGCGGGTAATCCTCGCTGTCTGGTTTGCGCAAACACTCCGCGTCTTCCAAGATCACGTCGGCGGCTTTTTCGCTCGCCATGTAGATATTGGCAACGATGAAGTAGCCGGGGATTTTGGGAAAGATCGACGCATCCACGACGCGCAGGTTGGCCACACCGCGGACGCGAAAACGGCTATCCAGAACTGCGCCCTCGTCGCCATCGGGCCCCATCCGGCAGGTCCCACAGGCGTGGTGACCCCAGGCGTCACGTCGAATCCAATCATTCACCGTCGCGTCGCTGTCGAACTGCCGGCCGGGGTGGATTTCCTGGTCCACCACGGACCGCGCCGATCGCAAAATCTTGCGTACGAATTTGACGCCGTGAACCATCGCGCGGACGTCGGGGTCGCCGGCGCTGGGATGCACGCGGGGATCCAATCCGGTGCCGAAATAATTAAAATTGATCTCGGGCGTGTCCAGCGGATCGACGCTGCGCAGTCGCACGACGCCTTCGCGATTGCGGGTGTGCGATTTCAGAATCACCCAGGTGAATCGGTTGTGATCGGCGATCTGCGAGTAACCGGTCTGATAGCCGCGGAACTCCGACGGAATCCCAAAAATGAACAAGTCCGGTTGGGCCAGATCGGGACGTGATCGTTTGAAAATCCCCAGCACCGCGCCGTTGCTGGTGTACAGCCCCGTGCCCTCTTCACGCCACTGCCTCAAGTGACGATCCGGTGCATCGGGATCGGCGGGCACCTGAAACGTCGCTCCATCGAGCAAGCTGAAATCCTTTTTCATCTGGCTGACGATCGAGACCTCGTAGCGGTCTTGCAGATTTTTGCCGACACCCGACAGCGCGACCGTGCAGGGAACCGATTGCTTGTCCTGATCCGTCCGACGAGGATCGCGAACGTTTTGCAGCGCTTCGGGATCGCCGATTCCCGACAGCATCAGCAATTGCGGCGTGTTGAACGCTCCGCCACAGAGAATCACTTCGCCGCCTTTGCGGACCCGGACGGAATCCGGTTGACCGGGTTGTTGATTCGGGTCGACGTGGGCGCGATACAACCGCTCCCCGCGCAGCAGTTCAACGCCGACGGCGGTCGGCGGGTCACCTTCCAAGATCACTTTGGTGACCAGGCAATCCGTCCAGATCGTCAGCTTGTCGCCGTGCAGGGCAACCGTTTCGAGCAACAGTTCACGTGGGCTGCTGCGACGCCCCAGCATGGCGTAGGGCGTGCCGCGGTTCTGGTGGATGGTGATGTCGCCCCCATACACCGACGTCGGAATCAACACCACGCCTTCGGGGCTGTTGGATTGCGTTTCCCAGTGATTCGGGTCCAACGATTGCCGGACGCGACCTTTCAGCAACGTTCGCGTCCAGGACCAGGCACTGTCCAGGCCCTCCCATTTCGAGACCCAGAGTGCGGCCTTGAGCATTTTGACGAGTTGCCGGTCCTGCAATCCGATCGTCAAATCGGTGAAACTGGTGTGCAACCACCCCCGAAAACCATGGCGTCCGCCGGTCGCATCGGGACGACGACCGCCGAGGAACAACACACTGTTGAAAACATAACGCCACTGGTGACGCCACTTCCGCCGGCGACTGCGATCGGGGGGACGTTGATGATCGTTGTGTTCCAGCCTGCGAAAGTACGCGCGCATCTGGCGACCATTCCAGGTCGGGTCTTGCAGAAACTCCGCCAGATCGTCCCAGTCCGATTCGGGGCCGGCGATCGTGATCATCGCGTTGTGAACCGTGCAGCCGCCGATGCCCGCGGCACGCGGATAGAAGATCCCTTCGTGCGTCTCGTTCTCGCCGGCGTTGGCATCCGGTGTGTGCCATTTGGGGTCTTGGCGGATTTGGTCGGGCAGCTGACCGGTGCCGCTGCGTCGGTAGTGGTCGACAAAGAACCGCCACGACAAATCGGGATGTTCGGTCGAGGCACCGTGCAGCAACGGCACCCGCGAGACTTCGTTTCCGCCGTCGCGTGGACCGCGCTCGGTATGGTTGGCCCCGGCTTCGATCACCAACACTTTTTTGCCCGCCCTGGCGAGCCGGGATGCCAACGGCGCACCGCCGGCGCCGGAACCGACGATGATGTAATCAAAGTCATCGGGTGAGTTGTTCACCTATTCGTCGCTCATGGTGGTCACAGTGTCTTAAGGAGCTCAATCAGCGCGTTCTTGTCGTCGTCGGTCATCGAATCGAACCAGGGGAAATAATGCCCCTTGTCCATGACGAAGTCGGGACATTTGTTGACGGTCATCAGCGCCGGCGCGATCTTTTCCTTCATCACCCGCTCGGCTGCTTCCTTGCCCAGTTGCCGCGACTGGATCTCGGCAAGCCCGGCGATCAGCGTCGCGACACTCTTCTTTTGTGTCGCCAATTCCGCCTCGGGATTAAAGTTGGCCAGCAGGTTCACCGGTGTTCCCTTGGGAATCGGTCCGATGTTGACATCGCCGAGCCTGCCGGCTTTGAAATACACCAGCCCGCTGACGACCAGAGCGGCGATGACCAGCCCGTAGCCGCACCAGCGTGCGAATCGGCGTGACAGGTTCAACCACAGCACGACCGCGACAGCGAGTAGCGTCAGGACCGGCAGCAGCCAGGGATGCACGTTCCGCAGCGGGGCCGCCCATTGGACGCCGCTGTAGGATCTCGCCCACCACAGTGAGGCGGCCAAGACGATGGCCAGGAAAACGATCACGTAGGCGACCAGCCGTTTCGAATCGGTGCTGCTGACCAACAGAATGATCAACGCTCCGATCAGAAAAATCACACCGGGCAGCCAGAGCGGCCGAACCGAACGGAGCCACATCAGGCGTTGAGACTGATGCAGCGTTTTGACGAAAGGCAATCGATAGACGAACCCGGGCACGCGTTTCGCATCGACCCGCAGGTACGTTTCCTCGGTCGTTCGCCAGATCAATCCGTGATCACGCCGCAGTCGTTCGGGCGTGGCTGCGTTGTAGCTGCTGCTCTGGAGACGTTTTTCCGGCCACAGCAGTTTGCGGATCGCGTCGTCAAACGCAATCAACCGGCCGTCGACCGACGGGTCATTGTTGTACAGCCCCAAGCTGTTGTTATGCAGCAGCGGCGCGGTGGCCCAAATCGACATCAAACTCGGAACGCGATAATAACCCGGTCCGCCACCCCCATCACGCTCGCCCGTGCCCGGATTGATGTGCCGGGGCGCGAAGGACTCCATGGCGCCTTCCTCTCCGGCATAGGGATTGAAGTATTCGATCTCGCCGGGTGATGGGAGTTGTCGATAGCTCTCCGACGCGAAATCTTCCCACATGTGGCCGGTCATGCCATTGGTCGCCATCGCCCGCGAGGCGTTGGTTTTGACCAGGTTGACGGGAATGCGATAGTCGGTCGAAAGATAGTTCTCGGTCCAGAACGCCGGTTGTTCAACCACCGCCTCCGCCCAAGCTTGATAGCTCGGGTCTTCCAACCACTGTGCCGGGTCGTGTTCCCAAAACTCGCCGTTGCTTTCCGATGCGTTGCGGACGGCCAAACGTTTGGCAATCAAGGCGTCGAAATCTGCATTGCTGGGGAAATCCTTGACAATCGCTTCGGTGCTTTCCGGCTGGATGCTGGAATGGCAGACGATGCAGTTTCGGGCAAAGGCTTTTCTGCCCCGGGCAAGTTGGCTGACGTCGACGCGTTTGGCCCGCTCGGCAGCCAACAGCGACTCGCCGTCACGTTTTTCGCGTTCGGCTTGGCGTTTCCATCGCGCCAGTTCCTCGTCGCTGATCGGTTGCCGACGCGCTTCGCCGTCGGGGGTGGACAGCAATGGCATGGTCGGAGTGATCTTTAGAAAGTAGTCACGCAATCCCGGAACCCGCTGTTCGGTCGCGTTCCAATAGACCGAGTATTCCTCGCAATCGGCCAGTCGAAACGGCCGTTGCGGACCGAACCCGATGACGACTTGATGCAACTGGTTCCATTGTTCCCAGTAGCTGCCGATGTTCAGATAGACGCGGGCCAACGCCCCCCAGGTGCCGATCGAATCGGATCCGTCCAACAGGATCCGTGGCACGTGGCGTGGGTTGTCGTTGGAATGCACGACTTGGTCGACCAGACCGAGATCCTGAGCCCGTTCGACCCACTTCTCTGGAACCACATCCTCGCCATCGCCGGGACGATTCGGGTCGGGGTGTTTCCACAACGATGGCAGCCGAGAACTCTCTTTGGAGAGACGTTCTTGCGGATTGTGAAGTGACAGAATGGCGCGTTGGGGAAGCCCGAACACGGCGTTCATCGTGTTGGGATTGTTGATGTTGTCCGATGCGATCAGCGACGTATCGATCGTGCCACGCGGTTGGCTTTCCAGTAGATGGTAGACAAATTGGTCGGGCGTCAGCTGGCCGCCGACGGTGGCCCGCATACTCAGGTATTGCGCCCCGATGTTGCCTGAAAGGTTCGTCCAACGCGGGTTGGTCACGTCGCGCGGTGGTTTGAGCGGGTGGAAGGACGCGTGGCAGAACGCACAGCTCATACCCACACGGAACGGCCGGACGAGATTCGGGTCGGTGTAATAGGATTTGTCGTTGTAAAACAGATCCGCATCCCAGTTGGCCTGGGCCTCGGCGTCGAAGTACGGATTGGGAAACAACCGCAGACCGATCACGCCGCTGGACAAACCATACAGATCCGGCGGTGGAATGATTTCGTCGATCGACCGCTGTGATGATTCGGATGATTCGCCCTGGCGATCCTCATCTGCGTTGTACCGGTCGCGGTCGGCGTACCCAGGCGGATCGTCCGAACCGTAGGCAGCGTCCTCGCCGGAAAGGTAGGACGACGGATAGCGATAGCCTTCGTTCTTGAACGCGTCCGCAGCGCCCGTGTAGAGTGACGGGCCGTCGTAGTCGCCCGAGGGTCCGCGTCGCTGGAGCCCGACTTGCGATTTGTGCCTGCCCTCCGCGATCGCATCAAAGGTTTGCCGGACGTAGACCTGTCGCCAACGACGCACCCGATCATCGGCCGGGGAATCCAGCCAGAGTCCGAATTCTTCATCACGCGCCGATCGGGCTTGCTCCATGCCCGGCTCGTTGATCATGCCCGTTTCGGCAAACCGCTGCGC
Organism: Stieleria sp.; assembly: GCF_041595215.1. Taxonomy (NCBI): domain Bacteria; kingdom Pseudomonadati; phylum Planctomycetota; class Planctomycetia; order Pirellulales; family Pirellulaceae; genus Stieleria; species Stieleria sp. The sequence goes on from NZ_JBFHKV010000032.1 coordinate 8,966, forward strand.
CCGCTGACGCGAATCGACCAGTTTCAACAGATCGATGAAGCCGAGGCTGTCGGTGCAGAGCCAATCCCAAAACCCTTCGTTGCCGGCGCACCAGGCCATCCAGGTATTGCGGCCGATCCTCTCGTTGACATTCAGGTCGGCCGGTTCGACCGTCACCGCCGCCCGCACCGGCGATCCATCATCGTTGCGGATCAGGTCCAATAGTGGATCGGGGATCGCATGCGGCGGAGAATCATCGTCCGCAGAGACTTTACCCCCTGCTGTGGTTTCATCCGCCGTGGCGGTTTCTTCCTTTCGCTTCACCGCTGGCTCGCTGATCGCGTCCATCCCGGCGAAGAAGTCGGGGACGTGCGGTGAATCATCGTCGTCGTAGGGATCGGAATCGCGATACGTGAAATAGCCCGCCGCGGAATCGTTGGAAACGTTTTCCGCGAGCGCTCGCTTTTTGGCGTCATCGGTTTGCGTTTGCTTGACGGGCGTGCACGCGGTGCAAAGGCACAAGGCGACCAGAGCGATCGTGGCGAAGGCGCAGGATGATTTCATGGTGTCGTGTCATGAGCACAGTGAGAAGAGATCACTGAGGTCAGTGTGACAAACGACCACGAGGCTTCTACAGAAGACACCCGGAAGCAAACGGGAAGACCGCCGATCCAGATGGATGTCGATCTTTATTGGACGTCGGAATCGCCGGGAGGCAATTGATAATCCTGGGATTCGTCGACGCTGATCACGCCGGGAACCTTCCGCAATGCGGGTTCTTGTTTCGGATCGATTCGGCCGGTGATTTGGCCGAGGACTTCGAGCGACTCCCCGACCACCATCCCCGCCGCCTTGCACTGCGTCGCCACTTGGTGAATCTTGGCGACATGTTCATCGTCCAAGGTGACGATCACCGTTTTCATTTTCGACATCGTTTGCTCCCGATTGGACGATCGCGTGTGCGATCGTGACGCAGATCTCATTCTAGGCTGCGTCAAGCGTGAAGAGAAGGTTGTGGCTTGGCGGCCGGCGCAGGCGCCGCGTTCAGAGCACCGCGATCAGACCGCTTCGACCAGTCCGTTGCCGACATCGGCCGAGCCGAGCGGCAGTCGCCGGACACGCCGACGCAGTTCACGATACAGCTGGACGCCTCGCGCCGAAGGGATTTCTTGGGCGATCAAGGCCGCGATCCCGGCGACGTGCGGGGTGGCCATACTGGTTCCGCTGATCGAGCGCCGTCGTACCGGCATCGGCCAGCTGGAAAGCACGTTGACACCCGGTCCGGCCACGTTGATCTCGCCACCGGCAGGATTGATCCCGCGATTGGAGAACGTCGCGACCGACAAGTTCGAATCGACGGCGGCAACGGCGACAATCGTCGACGCGTTGGCCGGGCTGGACACCGGTTGGATCAACGAAGGGCGTGAGCTGTCGTTCCCGGCCGCCGCCACAATCAATGTTCCCGCCTGCAGGGCGCGGCGACCGGCAACTTCGTAGTTCTGCGTCGGCCGTTCCCCGACACGCACACGCCGGCCCAGTGACATCGAAACCACCTGGCAACGGTTGCGCACCGCCCAGTTGATGCCGTTGAGGATCCCGCCGTCACTGCCGCTGCCGCGATTGCTGAGCACTTTGCCGACAAAAATCTCTGCCTGGTGCGCGATGCCATAACGCGGCCCGACGCCCGGCCGCAACGCTCCGCAGGACGTGCCGACGCAATGGGTCCCGTGCCCGTTGCCGTCTTGAACCGATTCACCCGGAATGAAGGACTGCGTTTGGATCGTTCGACCGGCGAAATCCGGATGCCTCACATCGAGCCCCGTGTCCAGCACCGCCACTCGAATTCCCCGGCCGGAAAACCGCGAATTGAGAACGCGGGTCGCGTGCAACCCCCACGTCGCCGCGGCGTTGTCGCTGAACGTCGCTAAGGCACCGACGAGACCGGGCTGGGCGCTGACCGAGACGCCTCCGGACATCGATTGGATCAACGCGTTGACGCCCTGTTGGTAACCGCGCAGGTAATCGGCCGAGACGTCGGCGGCGTCGCCGATCGACGTCTCCTGGTCCACGCTGCCCTCCTCCAGCACGTCGTCGTCCAGACCCACGTCATCGAACGCATAGTTCATGTATTCCGGTTCGATGATCACCTCGGTGTCGCCCGATTCCTCCATCGCGGCCATCTGTTGCATCTGATCGGCGTCCCCGTCGATGATCGCGATGTTGAGCTCGTCCAGTACGATGGCTTCGGCGTCTTCGGTTTGGGCCAGCTCGAAAGATTCGACGCCGAAGTCCGACATTCGCATCACGTTGGACACGCCGGCGCGGTTCTTTAACTCCGCCAGCGCAATTTTCATCTTCGCCGGCGAATCTCCCATCACGGTGACGATCGATCGACCGGTCCGCTCGGCACCGAACTCGCCGCCGAACGTCCCACCGTCACCGGGTTCCAACGTGAACTCATCTGCGGATCCCTGTGCCGTCAAAGACGCCCTGGTGGCTCTTTTCTTGGTGGCTCGTCGGGCGGTTTTCTTGGTCACTCGTTTTTTGGCCATCATGATTCTCCCAAGTGGTCGGCATCGGTCCCGGTGTGATCGGTTGCCGATGATTTTGAAGCGTCAATCCATGGATCGACTACGGAAAGGAACCGGACGAATGAACCTGTGGTGGCTGCCGTCTGGACGCCGGTGTTATCCGCAGACTGCCGGTCGGCTCAATTCACCGCTATCCAGCCAGTCCGCTGAAATCAGGGTCCAAAAATCGCGCGCCAGCTGACGGCGGATGAAGGCGGCGGGAAGCCAGCCGTTCCCATTGTCTCCCCAGCGTCTTCCCCAAGAACTTCGAATCAGCAGCGCATCCTGATCCGGACCGTAGCGGTTGGCGTGGTACCCGATGGCAACGACCGTTTGGCCGCCGCGGGTGGCATCGCGCTCGGGGCGGTAGGGGATGTGGGCGTCGAACGTTATCGAGGAGGGAACCGAAAAGCCGAAGACGACGGGGAATCCGGCGGCGAGAAATGATTTCACGATGGCCCACGTTCGCGCGCCCGGGCGGTTGGGTTCATCCAGTCGCAGATAGCGGACGTTGGCGAGCCGTTTGGCGTCGGCAACGACAAAGGGACTCGGCTCGGTGGCAAACCGTTCCGTCTGGTAGGGCCAGCGCGTTTCCACCGGCACCCCGATTTGCATCAGGGTCTTCAGTGTGCCGCGGATCTCGGCGCCCGCGTCGGCCGGCGGCTGTTGCGATGCCGTCAGGCGATGGCGGGTCGCCTGATACAGGAACAGTTTCGATCCGTCGAAGGTGCAGGCGTGAATCCGTCGCTGGAAGTATTCCACCATTGCCAGCACGGCAAACGCCGACGAAGCGTTCAGCGGTCCCTGATCATCAACGTCGGTGAAATAAACACCTCCACAGTCGCGACGTAAATCGACCACGTCCGGCAACGCTGCTCCCGTTGAGTCGGGCAAGCGTTTTAACGTGTCCATGATCTCGCAATCGCGGTACGTCCGATCGCGACCGTCGGGCAGATCTGGCTGCCAACCGAACCCGAGTGGCACAAACGTTGACACGGCGGACTCAAGGGAAAACGTGATGCAAACGAAAACCGAATCGTCGCCGAACCGCCCAACGCAGAATCGGCACGACCTTCATTCGACAAGACGGCACGTCTTTTTCAACGGAAGCCAATGAGAATCGGGCGGGGAGACGAACAGGGGGGCGAAAACCACGGAACCGTTCTCGGTCAACTACCGCTGGATACATTCTTCCACTACAGCGTGTCGCTGTTCGCTGGATCGTCGATTCCCTCGGTGGACAGCTTTTGAATGATCTGTTGAGTCTGAACTGCGAACGGATGAGCCTTCGACTCAGGGGCGATCGCGTCCAAGTCGGCAACCGCAGCGGCGATTGCTTCACGTTCTGCGTCTGTATCGCCTTGCCGTCGGTGAACTTCAGCGAGACTTCTGTACAGCAACGCTCGCCAACATCGGTGGGGCATGCTGCCGGGCGATGCATCGACCAACGACGACTGGATGGCAATTGCTTTTGCGAGGCGTTCGAGTGTAAGGTCGAAGTCGCCGTTCGAACGAGCGAGGTTGGATAGCTTGTGCAGAATGTGGACTTTGGAGACCGCGAACAGTTGTGTCTTGGGATTGATCGATCGGAGCGGTTCTAATTCGGCGAGCGCTTCATCAAGTCGCTCGCCCGCTTCGTCGGCCATCCGTTGCGAACCGAACTGTCGGCGCAGATTCACGCTGGCGAGTACTTCGACCAAGGCAAACCGAACGCGGGCATCGTCTGGTGATTGAGTCAGTCGTTCACGCAGGATGTCGGTGGCGGATAAGAACTCGGACTGTCGAATCGCGGGCCGCTTTGCTCGGCGTGAATCGGCGAGGTGAATCCGCGCGCGCAGCACGGCAACTTCACTCGCCTCATGCAGCGAAGGATTTAATTCGCGAAGGAGCGTTTTGGCTGTCGACAATCGCTCACGAGCGATTCGCGATTCAATGGGCAATCGGGTTTGGTCGCGACGACGCTGGGGAGGCGGATCACCGAGTGCAACAAACGCATAGGCGAGTTGCAGTTTCAGCCGATCGTCGGGATCAGCGACAGCTTCGCCGGACCGGATCGCCATGGCGTAGGCTTCGTCCGAATTCGCATAGTCCAATTTCAGTGCGTAGACTTTGCCAAGCTCGTTGTGCAGACGCACGATCAGAAGTCGTTGCTCCTTGTTCGGCAAACCGGCCAAGTCGCCGCGCGTTCGCAAAAGTTCAATGCTTTCGTCGAGCGTCGTGATCGCAGCGTCGGTTTGTCCGAGTTGTTGTTGAATCCTGGAAAGCCGAAGGCTCGCTTCGATCATTTGCCGAACGATATCTGGTCGAGTCGGCGCCTGATTGGCAAGGCGTTCGTAGAGTGGCTGGATGTTTTCCAACACGCGTGCCGCATGCGGTGATGGGTTCAGCAGAAAGAGTGCCGAATCCAACTCTCCCATGTCCGCTTCACCCATCGCCGAAGCCGGAATGGAAACGACGTCCACAACGCCGTCGAGCGATTGCAGTGCGAGTTCGACGGTCTGTTCGGACTGTGCAAGTGCCTTGCCGGTCCGCGTGTTGGCGGCGGATGTCATCGCGAAGCCGACCGACGACGCGACGGTCGCAGCCAGCATCGATGCGATGGCGATGCCCGTGACGCCGGCGAGTTTCGGGTTGCGACGACACCAACGAACCAGTCTCTGCAACGCCGTGGTGCGTCGAGCAAGAATCGGCTCGTCTTTTAAAAAACGATTCAGATCGTCACGCAAATCGGACGCGGATTGATACCGATGTGCCGGCTCGGGATTGATCGCTTTGGCGACAATCGTTTGCAAGTCCGGGGGGACGTCGTCGCGAACCTCCTTCAGTGGCTTGATCAGATGAAGCTTGATAGCCTCGGGCAGTTGATGTGGGGTCAGGTCTTTGAATGCGGGAGTTTCGGCCAGCATTTCGTAGAGCGTCAATCCAACACCGTACACGTCTGACCGCTGATCCGATTGGCCTTGAAAGCATTCCGGTGCCATGTAGCGAGGGCTGCCGCTGAGGGATTGCGTCATGGTCGGATCGTCCCGCGTGTTCCGCGCAATTCCGAAGTCGGTCAGCTGGGCGACGCCATCTTCGTCGAGAAGGATATTGGCGGGTTTCACGTCGCGATGGAGTACGCCGTTTCCGTGAGCGTAAGCCAGTCCGTCGGAAATCTGGGCGGCGATTTCAGCTGCGATGCGACAATCGGATGTTTGGATTGGCGTCTCGTTGCTCGACTTGTCGCTACCATCGCCGGAGGGTGGTTCCGACGCTTTGCCGTGCGTCTCTGCGGTCGAGATGAGACGATCAAGCGACTCGCCTCGAATCAGTTGCATCACCAGATAATGAGTTCCATCACTTTGGCCCGTCCCGAAGATAGGCACGATGTTGGAATGGTGCATGGCCGCCGCGGTGCTGGCTTCTCGCCGGAAACGTTGCAACGCATCGTCGTCCAGTAAAGACTGCTTTGGCAGAACCTTGATCGCGACACGGCGTCCGAGCGACTCCTGTTCCGCCTCGTAGACGATCCCCATGCCGCCACGTCCGATCTCTCTCAGCAGCCGGAAATCACCAAGTCGTTCAAACACTCGCCCGGCAAGTGTCGCACTTCCGTCGCCCTCGGATTGTTGATCAACCTTGACCTTTTCGACCGAGAGCACCAGCGGAAAGACGCGCCGGATGGAGTCGCTCAGTTCGGGATGACGATTCGCGTACTCTTCTACGGTGGGGCGATCACCGTTGCGATAGCGTGCCACGAAATCGCTGGCGAGGATGTCCACGGTGGCGTAGGTGTCGTCGTCGATTGAAATGTCGTCGTCGGTTGAGATGCCGGGAATCCTCTTGCAGGGGTGAAATCACGAGAGTTAGATTGAAAAAGTTAAATTGTAAATTGACAATTGAAAACTGAAAGCCGGATGATGCGCTGCAGCATCATTGGCAAATCAGTGGGCACCGAAAAATCGAATCTACGAAACGCTTGTCTTCCAACTTCTCCAATTTGCATTTTTCACTTTTCATTTGTCAATTTAACTTTTTCAATTCCCTCTCCTCAATTCCGCCTTCTTCCCCCACCCGGAAAATGGCTGCGTCCGTTGACCACTCCAACCGATTGCTGAAATGGCTGTCATCGTGTCGCAATCAAAAACTGGCGATGGCAGTAAAATTGAAAAAGTGAAATTGAAAAAGTAAAATTGAAAATTGGCAACTTTGAATTGAAGGAGAGGTGATGCCGTGGATAAACGAGGAGATGAGCTCGAAGACCGTCTGCTAGATTTTGCGTGTCGTGTTGGGAAGGTGGTTGACGCATTGCCCGACACTCGGCTCGGAAGACATATCGCTGGGCAGCTTGTCCGCAGCGGAACATCGCCCGCTGCCAATTACGCCGAGGCATGTGCAGCTGAAAGCAAAAAAGATTTCATTCATAAACTTGGAATCACGTTGAAGGAACTTCGTGAATCTCGCACATGGATCAAATTGATACTTCGATCCGAATTGCTACCAAGCGAACGAATGTCTGATCTGCTCGACGAAGCGAACCAGCTGTGTAACATCATTGGAAAATCAGTGGTCACCGCAAAAGCGAATCTACGTAAGCACTGAAACGATCCTCTTCAATTTGCAGTGTCCAGTTTTCAATTTAACTTTTTCAATTCCTTCCCTTCAGTTCCGTCTCCTCTCACCACTCGGAAAATGGCTCCGCCCGTTGACCACTCCAACCGATTTCTGAAATGACCGTCATCGCGCCGCAATCGAAAATTGGCGATGGCAGTGAAGTTGAAATATTGACAATTGTAAATTAACGGAGGGGTGAGCCGTGGATAACATCATTGGCAGATCAGTGGTCACCGCAAAAGCGAATCTACGAAAGCACTGAAACGATCCTCTCCAATTTGCAGTTTCCAATTTTCAATTTACCTTTTTCAATCCCTTCCCTTCAATTCCGTCTCCTGCCACCGCCTGGAAAATGACTCCGCCCGTTGACCATTCCGGCCGATTCATCTTCGTCCAGCCAAACAGTGAATTCTTGTTGCACGGACTTGCACCAACCTTTTTCTTTATTACACGCAAAGTACTGAATCTTGACCGAAATCGGTTCGTCCGAGTGCCAGTCCTTCAGGTCGACCAAGAACTCACGCGGCTCATTGTCGGATTCGACGTCCAATCGCTTGGAATGCCCCGTGGCGGGTGAGACTGTCGCACCTTCGGCAACGATCTTATACTCGGGTGGACTAGCTAGGTTATTCCAACTTGCTCCCAGCACCGGGTCTTGGCGAAAACCAAGATACAGTGTCCCCGTTCCGGTCTCGAGCAATTGTCGGTCTGCTTCCGGTCGAAGTTTCACATAACGATTGGACGGATGGAAATCGATTGAACGCAATGCAGAGACGGGGTTGGTTTCCCCGCCAGACTCGACCCGCAACGCAATCGCTTTCCCTTCCACGCTGACTCGTTCCAACAGCATTTCGCTTTGGGGTGTCAGGTGACGTTCGAAACGTGGCAGGTTCAGGTCTTGGACGGTGGTCAGTGTTTCCGGCTTGCCGACCAGGGTCTCCAGCGATTCACGCAGGCTTGAGCCGCGTCCCCACGAATTTCGATGCACCACTTTGCCCGACCGGTCGAACACGAACTGTGAATTCGGAGTCAAGACGAAATACGTCTTTAGCTGGTTATCAATCGGATCAGTCAACCACGGGATTTGGGTCTGCAAGAGTTCCTTGGCATGGTCGACTTGGGCAAATCGGTCCTCGATCGAAGACGGTTGCACGAATCCCCAATTCTCTGGGTGTGTCAGCGATTGGTACAGGAAGTAAAAATCAACGCCTCGATCCTTGAAGTCGCGGGCGACCGCCTCAATCTCGGGATAGGAATTTCGGAACTCGGGACATGTCAAACAGCCACCGACGATCACGGTGTACTTCGACTGGAAGATGCTGTTCACTGGCACCAACTTCCGATCGACGTTGTAGACCTGCAGATCCTCAGGCAGTTCGGCTCCGATGGGAAATTTCTCGCTGAATTCGATGTCACGCGGACGAACGCGATCACGAGGCCGGCCGCCCTGTCCCGGACGAGCTTGACCGGCACCGCGCTGACCGGCACCGCGCTGTCCACCGTCACGCGGTCCAGCTTGAGACGGCGAATTCACGCGAGCATCGCCGGTCGGATTCAGTTTGTTGCGGCGAAACTGCGACGCCAGCACAAGTCGCTCGGCTTCGTCGAGCGACCCGTCTTGATCGGCGTCTGCGATTGCAAACGCTTGATGCATGTGCTCGGGCAATTCGGACTTGTCGAGCGAGCCGTCCTTGTTTTCATCGAAGGCCATGATTTGCTCGGCGAACGCAGCGTCCGCCTGAGCCGGGTCGCCGCCGCGTCCTCCACCACCGGCAGGTCTACCACCGGCAGGTCCACCACCGGCAGGTCTACCGCCGGCACCGGGACGGCCGGGACCAGGCTGGCCACCTTGCATGGCACCGCGTGGTGCTCCGCGGCCTGATCCCTGGCGGCCCTGTGATCCGGCTGTTCCCGTTGGTCGGAATTCTTCGGTGGTCAGCTTTCCATCGCCATTCCGATCGAGCTTTCGCAGTGCAACGGATGCCGCGTCGATCTCGTTCGGCGAAAGTTCGCCGTCGCCATCTGCATCAAAGATGCGAAGCAACGGTGGTGTTTGTTGACCGCGGGGTTGCCCATTGGGGCCCCCCATGCCTGGTCCACGTCCACCGCCAGGACCAGCTCCCTGTCGTCCGCCGCCTTGGCCGGGACGCCCCCCCGGAGGCTGCGCGTTGGCAAGTGATTCGCTTAGCAACAAAGCCAATGCGCAGAAAACAGTGAGCAACGACAGACGCTTCATGACGAGTCCCGTGGGATGTTTAGAGAGGAGGATTCACGGGCTTAAACCCCACCACGAGCAAACATCTACCGGAAACTCAGAAAGATTTTTGAAAGATTCCGGCGCAGATTGAAAATTGTAAATTGTCAACTGAAAAGTGAAAAATGACTGCGACCGTTCTGTCAGCTTTGCAATCTAACGTTTTCAATTTCAATGCTTCGTTCTCTCAAACCGGCATTCAAATCTTCTCCAGCACCGACCGCAGACGCTCCAACGCTCGCACATACCGAATGCTGGCGGCTTTCGGCGTGATGCCAAGTTCCATGGCGACTTCTTGGTTGGTCAGTTCTTCAAAATGACGCAGCGCAACGACTTCGCGATCCATCTCGCTCATTCCACTCAGCGCCGA
>NZ_JBFHKV010000033.1:0-18641 GCF_041595215.1 Stieleria sp.
GAATGGAGCCAGAGCCTCGTGCTTTGTGTCACCTTGCGTTTCGGGTAGGCGGTAGTGGACGAGGCGACGAGTCCTCTGCCAATTTGCCGACTGCAGAGAACTCGTCGCCTCGTCCACTACTTGGTGATGCGTTCATCGATTGTTGGCGGGTGTTGACTAGGAATGCGCTGGCGCATGAAACGTAGTGGACGACGCGAGGAGTCCCGCGATTTGCGGTGTTGTTCAATTATCGGCATTGTCGGAGGACTCGTCGCCTCGTCCACTACCGCCTACCCGAAACGCAAGGTGACACAAAGCACGAGGCTCTGGCTCCATTCAATGTCGGCTTTGCGAATGTCCACGTCGCGTGGCCAAAGAAAAACGGCCGGGTTTCACTCGAAAGCGAAACTCGACCGTTGTTTGAAAACCGAATCGCAAGTGGTCGGTGACGACGATTTCACTCCCACAGTGAACCCACCGTACCTCCCTCCTATTCGTCCGCGCCGAGTCCGCTGAACAGCAGACTCTCACCGGTAACCCGATTCATCGGACGATATTCGTGGCGAGCTTCCGCTTGAAACGACCGTTGCGATTGAATCGTCTTCCGCGATGGCGTTTCGCGTCCGGTCGATCGCTCTGCGTTGAGTTTTCCGGCTGACTGTTGTCCCCCCCGTCGCCAACCCGTCGTTGGCCCGTCGCGTCGCCGCCATTGCTGTCATCCCGAGTTGGCGAATTCACGACGCTCGCATGCTCGAATGGGTCGGAACACGCTTTGTCGCATGCGGATCACTGGTGTTGTGACGCTCACCGGAGGGGGTTAGCCGAATCTTTTACATCTCCGTTACATTCAAATGCCCCGATCGAGACAGACAGGGATTTACAAATCCTTAGACTTTCGCAGACCCGAGCGGCAACCGAATGCCGCTCAGCACAAAGCAACGTCCTGATCGAGGAATCGTCGTTATGGCGAACGTAGTAGAGACACCGCGGAAATCGCACCGGAAGTCATCCGAGAATTCAACCACGCTAGAGTTACCCGAGTTGGAGCAAGTCGCCGGGGAACAGGTCGCTGGATCACTCGAACCCAATGCAGCGGAACCTTGGAACGATCCCAACACGCTGGAGGTCAAGCAGTCCAAGCCTGAGGGTCAGGTGGAGACGGCGAACGATCGCAAGCGTTTCGCCAACATCTCCTGGTGGGCGATCGGATGGTTGGGGCTGGCCCATGCCGTCGTGCTCGGCTTTGCCTGGTACACGTTCACCTGGACCGGACTGGCGGTCATGCTGGGATTGCACTGGTTGACCGGCAGCATCGGGATCTGCTTGGGTTATCACCGATTGTTGACGCACTCGGGCATGAAAACGAAGACCTGGTTCAAATACGTCTTGGCCGGGATCGGATCGCTCGCCGGCGAGGGCACGCCGCTGGATTGGGTGGCCGACCACCGCAAGCACCACAAACACAGCGACCAGGAAGGGGATCCCCATTCGCCGCACGACGGCAGTTGGTGGAGCCACATGTTTTGGCTCGCCTTCCACACCCACAACGGTGATCGCAAAGCGTATCTGCAGAAATGGGCGCCGGATCTCTACAAGCTTCGTGGCATGCGAATCATGGACTATCTGTTCCTGCCGATTCACATCGCCAGCGGAGCGATCCTGTTCGGCGTCGGATACTACTTCGGCGGTGCCTCCTTCGGCGCCTCGTTGTTGGTGTGGGGACTGTTCGTCCGACTGGTGGGCGTGTTGCACGCGACCTGGATGGTCAACAGCGCGTCGCACATGTGGGGCTACAAGAACTACGAAACGACCGACGACAGTCGAAACAACTGGCTGGTTGCGATCATCGCCTACGGCGAAGGCTGGCACAACAATCACCACGCTCACCCGCGGATGGCCAAGCACGGTCACAAGTGGTGGGAATTTGACATCACCTGGCAAGCCATTCGTCTGTTCCGAACGCTGGGTCTGGTTTGGGACGTGGTTGACTACCGCAATGCCAAAGAGAAGAAAGCCAAAGAAAAGAACGCGGCTGCCTAAGACGCCCCGCTGGCACGACGAAGCGACACGGTCAGATGACCGTCACCGACAATGGCCCGATGCATGCTTGATCGCAAGCGTGCATCGGGTCGTTTCGTATCCGATCCTCCGCCACTCGTTTCAGTGGACACACATTCCTTCGGCCAAGTTGCAGGGCGAGGGCGCCGGCGGTGATGCGGCGTAGTGGTCGAGCTCGTCGGCCGCTACATCTGCGAATACGGTTTGGCCGTCAGGATGTGTTTGTCGATCTTGCTGACGGTGCCCTTGTACTTGGCGACGCCTTTGAGGACCTGCCAATCGGGGTGGGCGCGGAAGGCGTCCCAGGCTTTCAGTCGCGCCGCGTCGTTGGGGTAGACCGTCAGGTAGGTCAGGCTTGGCGTTTGGGGACCGATGACGGCTTGGCCGATGAAGATCGGGGCGATACCGCAATCGAGAAAGATTGGGACTTCTCCGTTGTTGAACATGTCGACTTTCAAATTGCCCAGTCGCTCATTGGCGCTTTCGTACAGCCGCAGTTCGTAGACGCGATCGTTGTTGTCCAAGGTGCCTGCGGGGACATTCAGCATCGGCATGCAGTCCATCGCCACCAGCAGTTCGCTGGAGATTCTCGCGAACGGAGCGTCTTTGGGGCCGCGATCCAGGTAGGGTTTGGCGTCGGCGAGGTATTGTTCGTCGTTTTGGAGCCGCGTCGACAGGGTGGCAAGTTGTTCGGCGCTTTTGGCGGGAATCACGACGATGATGCTGTCGCGGTCATTGGTGTCGTTTGCCGCCGGCGAAAAAACGCCCACCGGGCCGATGTCCAAACGCCCCAATGCCGGCAGCAAGGCGTGCTCCAAGTACCGGTCGACCGCTGCGGCGTCGCCGTTGTCGCCCAGCAGGTAGGTGCGGACTTCATAGTACTGCTTCGTCATTGGCGTTTCCGATTCGGCGGCGCGGGTGGCGCCCGGACCGAACAGGGCGAGCGTCAGCAGGGATGCGGCGGTGATCAGGAGGTTTCGGCGTGGGGTTTTTTTCATCGTTTGACTCTCGCGGTTGGCGTGCGATGACGTGACCGGTGTTTTCTGCGGGGTTGAGGTGGAATCGATGATGGCATCATAATCCCGTCACCACTCCGGCGGGGATTGTGCCCGCCGGGAATTCTGAACCACCCCAGCGACTGGCCGACCCGATGCTCGAATTCGATTTTTGCTCAACCGTCAGTTCGATTTTCAGCACCCCATTTTCGTTGGGGATGCTCACCGAGCCCCTGATGTTGTTGGCCGAGACCGCCACGCCGGAAGTGGTCACGGGAGAGTTGGCCGAACCGTCCGAGGAGAGTTTGTTTTCTATCGGAGGCATTCTCACGCTGGGAATGCTGATCGTGCTGCAAGCGGTGCTCGGCTTCGACAACCTGTTGTACATCTCGATCGAGAGCAAACGGGTCGAAGAATCGAAACAGTCAATGGTGCGGAAGTGGGGAATCGGGCTGGCGATCGTGTTCCGGATCGTCTTGCTGTTTGTGGTCGTCAATCTGATCAAGTTGCTCGAAGACCCGTTCATGAATCTGATTTCGCATCCGCTGGAAATGCATCTTTCCGGGCACAGTTTGATCGTGATCGGTGGCGGCGCATTCATCCTCTGGACGGCGATCAAAGAAATCTATCACCTGCTGGCGGTCTCGGATCTCGGGGAAGAAGGCGACAAGGGGGAAAAGGGGAACTCGGTCACCAAGGCGATCTCGCTGATCGTGACGATGAACCTGGTGTTTTCCTTCGATTCCATTTTGAGCGCGATGGCGCTGACGAAATCATTTGCGATCATGGCCACGGCGATCATCATCAGCGGCCTGTTGATGATTTGGCTGGCCGATCACGTGGCCGAGTTTTTGAAGAAGAATCGGATGTACGAGGTGCTGGGACTGTTCATCCTGTTCATCGTCGGTGTGATGCTGGTCAGCGAAGGCGGTCACTTGGCCCACATTCAGTTGTTTGGGTATAAGGTCGAAGCGATGCAGAAATCGACGTTCTATTTCGTGCTGGCCGTGTTGATCATCGTCGACGTCGTCCAGGGGCGTTATCAGAAAACGCTGTTGGCCCGGCAGGCAAAGCTGCGATTGGCAGGTCAGAAGTCCGCCTGAATCGTGGTCGGTCGCTCAAACCTGGTAAATCACAGGAGCGCGACGCTGCGCCGCGTTACCGGAAACACCCGTGAAGCGGCGCCATGCCGCAGCGACAGGGTCGGGTTTCGCACCGCGAAACCGTGTTTGCGGGGTGATGTTTTGCGGAGCGCAAGGCGGCCCCGATCCAAGCAACCGCTCGACGATCACATCCGTTACGATTGAATCGCGGCACGTGTGATGGTTCTCTCCCGTTCTCCATTTCCCCACAAGGTTGCCAAGATGTTTCGTTCTGAATTCGTCATCGGCTGTTGTTTGTTGATCGCCGCTTGTGGTTGCGGTGCCCCCGACGATCCCGACGCGGTGGCGACGGCCGAGCCGATCGCCGCGACCGCCGATGCAGCGACTGCGGAACCGGGGACCGACAACCAGACCAGCGAACCGGCCGACCAGCCGGCTAACGCAGCGGCCGACAAGATCGTCCACCCCGAAAACCCCGACAATGTGAACAGCGGCATGTTACGACACGCAGTTTTCTTCTCGTTCAAAGAGTCTTCGAGTGAAGAGGACATTCAAGGCGTGGTCGATGCATTCGCCGAGCTGCCTTCCAAGATCGATTCGATCATCGATTTTCAGTATGGGGTCAACAACAGCCCCGAAGGGTTGGATGACGGATTCACCCATTGTTTTTTACTGACGTTCGCCGACGAAGCGGGGCGTCAAGCCTACCTGCCCCATCCGGCGCACAAGGCGTTCGGCGATGTGTTGCGGCCGCACATGAAAGACGTGTTTGTGCTGGACTATTGGGGCGATCCGAAACAGGAACAGCCCGAGAAAGCGTTGCAGCATGCGGTGTTCTTCAAGTTCAAGGATTCGGCGTCGCGTGAAGAAGTGAAGAAGGTTGAACAAGCATTTGCCGAGCTGCCGGAGAAGATCGACACGATTCGCGCGTTCGAATGGTCGACCAACAACAGCCCCGAAAAGCACGACGACGGATTCACCCACTGTTTCTTGGTCACATTCGACAGTGAAGAGGGGCGCGAAGCGTATCTGCCGCATCCCGATCACCAAGCGTTTGTGGAGGTGCTTAAGCCGGTGTTGGACAAAGTACGGGTGCTGGATTTTTGGGCGACCAAACCCTGATCGCCTTGACGGCTTACCCTGCGTCGATTGATTCGCTAGGTTTGCCAAAGACACTTCATTACACGATTCAAGAAGATCGGACATGCTGTACGCGGTGATCATGGCAGGCGGAAGTGGGACGCGATTCTGGCCGGCGAGTCGGACGTTGCGGCCGAAACAGTTGTTGGCCCTTTCCGGGCAACGGACGATGATCCAGTCGACCAGCGATCGGCTGGCCGGGCTGGTGCCGCCGGAGCGGCAACTGATCGTGACCAACAAAGTCTTGGTCGATCCGATCGCGGAACAACTGCCGTCGCATCCGGCGAAAAACTTGATCGGCGAACCGGCCAAACGCGACACCGCTCCGTGCATCGGATTGGCCGCCGCGTTGATTGCTCACCAGGATCCCGACGCGATCATGGCGGTGATGCCGTCGGACCACGTGATCGGCACCGACGAGCAATTCTGCAGTGCGATCTCGGCGGCCGAACGGTTGGTGATCGAGGATCCCGAACGGATCGTTACCTTCGGAATCAAACCGACCTATCCTGCCGAATCCTTCGGCTACATCCAGCGGGGACCGGCGATCGAATCGGACAGCCCTGCCGATGGGGCGTCCGGGATCAAGGCGTATCAGGTCGACCAGTTTCGTGAAAAGCCGAACCAGGAAACGGCGGCGCGGTATCTGCAGTCGGGTGACTTCTATTGGAACAGCGGCATCTTTTTGTGGCGGGCTTCGGTCATCCTTGAGGCGATCAAGGCCAACCAGCCGGCGATGTATTCGCACATCCAGACCATTGCCGACGCGATCGGTTCGCCCGACTACGACGAGGTTCTTGAGAAAGAATTCTGCGCGATCGAAGGGACGTCGATCGATTACGCGGTGATGGAATCGTATTCCAACGTCGCCGTCATCGAGGCTCCGTTTCAATGGGACGACGTCGGCAGTTGGCAATCGCTGGGACGATTGCACGACGCTGATGCCGATGGCAACACGGTCGTCGGCGAACATCTGGGAATCGATACGACCGGTTCAATCATCTTTGGCGAACCAGGCCACACCATCGTTACGATCGGAGTCGAGGACTTGATCGTCGTGCAGACCAAGGACGCGACGCTGGTGGCGCCCAAATCGGCCGAAGAGCGAGTCCGCGAGGCCGTCAAGCGACTCAACGAGTCCGGCCGCACTGATTGTCTTTAGCCGGTGACGGAAAAACTCCGTCTTTTTTGCGAGAGGCGACGGATGAAATGTCCGTCATGCGACAGGATTGCGAGCTAGGGTTCCGACAGCGGAATTCACTCGTTCGTTCACTTCATCGCCTCTCGTCATGATTCTTTCCAAGCGTCGCAACACGAGTTCGTGTCGTCCCTCCCGCCGATTCAGGCGTCGTGGTGCCGCCACCGTCGAATTCGCCGTTTGCTTGCCGGCACTGATCGCGCTGACGATCGGAACCATCGATCTTTGTTCGATGTTGTTCTTGAAAGAGTCCATCAAGTTGGCGGCCTATGAGGGGGCTCGTCGCGGCGTCGCGCGGGGCCGCACCAACGCCGATGTGATCGCCAGGGTGCAGCAGTTCTTGGACGAGCGGAACATTCAATACAGCGGAAATCCCTGTACGTTCAGTTCGCCAGATTTTGCCGACGCGGACACGCTGGAAAACGTCACCACGACCGTGACCGTGCCCTGCGATGGAAACCTGTTGATCCCCTCGGTGCTGTTCTCTGGGACGAGTCTTTCCGCGGATGTGACGTTGCGCAAAGAGTACAAGAATCTGCCGAACAACTGACCGTTCCACCTGAAACAACGCTTGACTAGCCCCATCATTTCCGCTGCGGACCCCAGCCATGAAACCACGTTCCAGATGTAAGCCTCGATCGAAACGTCGACGCACCGGCAAGCGTCGACGCGGCGCGGCTGCCGTGGAATTCGCCATTTGCGCCAATATCTTCTTTGTGTTGATCTTCACGTGCATGGAATTCGCTCGGATGAACATGATCCGAAACCTGGCACAAGATGCGGCCTACTTTGCCGCGCGCCGCGCGATGGTACCCGGGGCGACGGCCGAAGAAGCCGAGGCGGCCGCGGACGAAGTGATGGGGATGATGACCAACGCGGGGTACGAGGTCACCGTCGAGCCGCTCGACGCGGATGCACCCGATGTGGTGGTCACCGTGACCGTCGACTTCGACGAAATCGCACTGTTTGCACCGATGTTCTTGCCCAACGCGACGATCGAATCGACCGCTCGGATCCGGACCGAACGCTACGACGGTTTTTACGAACAGTAACCCTTGGCTTCCTTTTCCACTCCTCAGATATTCCTTTTCGTCCCATTTCTGCGAGTTACACCATGAACGTCAAATCTCCTCGAAAAGGACGCGCGAACCACGCCCGATCGCAACACCGTCGCGGGACGGTGATGGCGATCACCGCGGTCGTGTTGCCCGTTCTTGCAATCCTGGCCGCGTTTGCAATCAACGCCGCGCACATGCAACTGACCCGCACGGAACTGTCGATCGCCACCGACGCGGCGGCACGCTCGGCCGGTCGTGCGTTCAGCGAGGTGCAAACCGTCGACGCCGCGATCGATGCCGCCGTTGCGACCGCCGCGCTGAACACGGTCGATGGCGAACCGCTGCGGCTGCGTTCGGGCGACAACGACGGCGAAATCGAATTCGGAAGAACGGAGCAATATGGCGGCGACGGAAGCCGTTACCACTTCATCAAGATCCCGACCCCGGCCGTTCGCAACGGAACGGTTGCCAGTGCCGTTCGGGTTCATGGAAAACGACTGGAAGGCTCGTTGTCGGGCAACGTCCCCATGATCATCCCCGGTTTGCTCAGCACCAACGATTTTGAAACACAACACGACTCGGTCGCGATGCAGGTGGACCGAGATATCTCGTTGATCTTGGATCGTTCGGGCTCCATGGACGACATCGATTTCGACTGGGATTACGGCGAAAACCCGTTCTCGACCGATGCCAAGGATTGGGCGGCCGGCCAAGGCCAACTCAATCGATGGTGGTCCGGCGGACGCTGGCGCTATTCTTATGCCAACGGCCATGACTCGGTGACCTACCAGCAGTACATGTACGAGAACTACTTCAACAAGGGCACGCCGCCGACCAACGCGTGGCAGGATCTTGAAGTCGCCGTCAACGCGTTCTTGGACGTGCTGGATGGGACCAGCCAAGAAGAACAGGTTTCTCTGGCCAGCTATTCCAGCAGCGCGACGCTGGACACGTTGCTGGAAAAGGATCTTCAAATTGTTCGCAATAAAGTCGCCCAGCTCAATACCGGTGGCAGCACCGCAATCGGCAGGGGCATGCAAGAAGGGATCGAGGGCTTGATTCATAGCCGGGCAAGACCATTCGCGGCAAAGACGATGGTCGTGATGACCGACGGCAATCAGAACCGAACTCCGTGGGCCGAAAACGTGGCCCAGTCGCTGGTCAACAACTATCTGTTGACGATCCACACCGTGACCTTTGGTGACGGTGCCAACCAGCAAGACATGCGGGAAGTCGCGGCGATCGGCGGCGGAAAGCACTATCACGCCGCGACCGGCGAGGATCTGGTGCGGATCTTTGAGGAGATCGCCAACAACTTGCCCACCATCTTGACCAAGTAGTCCACGTCCAAACCTGTCGGGGGAAGCAACCATGTCAGAGAAGAGCAACGCAACGCCGGGCGAACCGCCCGAGCTGAACCGCCGCGAAAGTGACCGGACCGGTCACGACGGCGGCGTGCAGGCCGGAGGACGACGCAAGAGCGATCGCAATCATGCCTTGCCACGCAACAACGTCGCAAGGATCGCGATCCTGGGCTCGTTCTTGTTTTCGACCGGACTGATCGCATGGGCCTTCACCCTGCCCTTCCGTTCGGGAGCTCTGACGGGCAAGAAAAATGGCCTTTCGTCGGCGCGCGCCACCCTCACCAGCCAGGAGTATGAGGCACGGTTGAGCGCCGAAGAATACGTCAATTACACCCGCGACATCGATCGACGGTTCCTCGCTCGCGTCCAAGACAAAAATCGCCCCGGAACGTCGGGCCCGTCAAAAGACGAGTTGCACCAAGAGTGGCAACAGCGCGTTGAGAAACGCACCAAGCAACTCAATCAGATGGTCCGGGAGTCGGGCGATCCGGTGCCTCAGGAAGGCACGATTGAATGGCAGAATTGGAAGGAGTTGGAAAAGATCATGGCGGATGCCCCGAGCGAGGAGTGAGCGGCCGCTGATCATCAATTGACATCAGCCGGTTCGCGCCAGCGCGAGCGGCGCCCCTCAATGTCGATTTAGCGGTATTGGCCCTGCGCCAAACGGTTGATGTCGAACGACGGTTGGCAGTCTGCCGCGGCGTCCTGTTCGGCCAAACACAAAGGGATTGGGCGCACATCGGTCTTTCGGTGACTAAGATATCGCAGGGTCCCCTGGCACTCTTCCACTCCTCTCCCCCCGTTTGTCCATCATGCGGTTTCACGTCTTGATCATCGCCGTCTCTCTTGCGTCGGTGGCTTTCCTGGCCGCCGGCGCTCCCGGTCAATTTGACGACGGGCCGTCGGAGGCCTCTGATCCGACCGAGGCCCCGGCCAAAGCCGATGAGCTGGTCCGACAGCTCGAATCGACTGCCGCGCGGGGCGGGATCTACCGGGCCGAAGCGATCGGCTCGCTGGCTCGAATCGGTGCCTGGCCTGAAGTCGACCGTTGGCTGGCGAAAATCGATGGCGTCGGCGATTCGACCCAGCTGGCCCAAGCCGCCGATGCGATCGGCAACGAATTGCTGTTGCGGATCTCGCTTCGAAGCGACTTGAGTGACGCCAGCCGTTCGGCGATCAAAAAAATGACGGCTGCGGCGAAGGCGGACCAGCAGTCGCCGGAGCGTCTACGCGCCGCGATCGATCAGCTTGCCGGCGATGCGATTGATGCCAATCTTCGCGCCAACCGAACCTTGATGGCCGGCGGGAACGCTTCCATTGAAGCGATCGTCTCCGCGATCACCGGGGGGGTGGGTGCTGGTCATCGCGCCAAGTTGCTCGGCGTGCTCAAGGCACTTGGCGACGGTGGTGCTCAAGCACTCAATCAACTCGCACTCTACGGAGCCCCGAGTGTTCGCGCGTCGGCTTTGGACGCGCTGCGGGTTCTCGATCCTGCAGCGGCAACCGACACGTTGATCTCTTCGGCATTGGCGACCGATGCGACGGCGGAAGAAGCCCAAGTCGCGCGTCGTTCCTCGGTGTTTCCCCCGGGCTTTGAAAAACCGGACGCCATCGCGGTGTTGGCCGATCGATTAAACACGCTGCGCTCGGTTGCGATGCGAACGCCGAACGACTTGTCACCGGCGGTCCTGTGGTCGGTCAATGACGATCGCACGGGAGTGCAGTTCAACCGCAGCACGGAGGTTTTTCGGCGATACCGCGAGGCCTATGACGCGGCGCAACGATTGCGGCGGCTGGGGAGTTTGCCCCCTGCGGTCGGCCGCAGCGTGCTGGCTGCTGATCTGGCGTATCGTGTCATGGTCGATGTGAATTGGGGGGATCCTGAACAAGTCAAGCAAGTCCGTCAGCTGTATCGCGATCAAGTGGATCCAGCATCGCTATTGGTCGCACTGGCAGAGCTACGCAGTCAAAACGACATTCCCGCCTCGGTCGGCATCGTGCGTCTGTTGTCGGATTCCATCGCTTCAGGCAACGCGGGTTCCGACTTGCTGGTCGGTCGCGACGGTGGGTTTTCTGAGTTGGTTGACGCGGTTCGCGATCCCCAGCCGCGGATTCGTTATGAGGCGGCGGACGGTCTGTGGCAGGCCGTTTCCAGGTCCGAGAGGGGGTTCGCGTTTCCAGGGGCGAGCTACGTTCGCAAGACGTTGGCGGAGATGGCGTCACTCGATTCCCGCCCGCTGGTCATCTTGTTGGAAACTCGTCCGGTCATTGCACTGCGTCAGGAATCGATCCTCAACCAGATGGGGTACGTGGTCGAGCGGGTGACGTCGGCGATCGAGGTCGAGCGGGCGATTGAGCGTGGCGGTGACCTGCGAATGGTTGTCAGCAAGATCAGGATTGCCGATGCGGCACCGGCCGAATTGGTCGATCGCGTCCGGCGGCAGCCCAAGGGCAAGCGGATTCCGATTGTGTTTTACAGTGATGCCGAAACGAGCGAAAAGAGTCTCCGGCGGACCGAGTTGGAGACCACCTCCAATCGCTGGATCAGCGACGATACGCCTGCCGTTTACCTGGTCCCGCTGCCGGGCAGCCCGGCGGCGCTGACCGATGTGTTGTTTGAAGTCGAGTCGAAGCGTCGATTGCCGCCGCTTTCGATCGGTGAGCGGGCCCGTTTTCGCATGACCGGCGCAGCAGCCTTGCAAGGTGATTCGTAGCCTCGTTAAAACACACCCGGTATCGGGATCCGCCGCAAAACGCTACTTTCGCGGCAGTGCTGAGGTAGCACAATTGCTCGTTGGCATTGGGGCACTCCGATGCATTGGCGGAACGGGCGGAATCTTTACGACTTCCTGGATCAGGCGAAACGCCTGCGGTGATCGAGGCTCGACTTGAGAGTCCGGTTCCGCCGTGATCGCTTCATGGCAATGCTCGGCAACCCTGCAACTACACTTCAGAACGCTCCCTTGCCGGGAATCATTGGAAATGGCTCGGCGATGCGGGAGGTCTATCGCATCACCCGACGTGTTGCGGTCAGCAACGCCTCGGTGCTCGTGCTCGGTGAGACCGGTGTCGGCAAAGAATTGATCGCCGGTGCGGTTCACCAGTTGAGCCATCGCAGCGGCCGTCCCTTTGTCCGCGTCAACTGTGGCGCGCTCAGCGAAAGTCTGCTCGAAAGCGAATTGTTCGGGCACGTTCGCGGCGCCTTTACCGGTGCGGTCAGCAATCGAACCGGCCGCTTCGAAGCCGCCCAGGGCGGCACGATTTTCTTGGATGAAATCAACAGCACGTCCCTGACCTTGCAGGTCAAACTGCTCCGCGTGTTGCAGGAAAAGGAATTCGAACGCGTCGGCGACACCACCACGCTTCGAACCGACGTTCGAATCATCGCGGCCAGCAACCGTGATCTGATGGGTGAAGTTCGCGCGGGACGCTTCCGCGAAGACCTTTACTGGCGGTTGAACGTGGTGCCGATCGAGATCCCACCGCTGCGTGATCGCCGTGACGATATCCCCGCGTTGGTTTCGCATTTCCTGGACTACTACAACGAGCTGAACGATCGCTACGTGGCCCACATCGGCCCCGGCACGATGGAAGCCCTGCGCGATTACCATTGGCCCGGGAACGTGCGCGAGTTGCAGAACTATGTCGAACGCGCGGTGGTGATGGCTGAAACCGATGAGTTGCTCGTTGAGCTGTTGCCCGACTGCGTGACGAGTGGTCAGCCGATCCCGGCGGCGGATCTGGAGGCGGCCGGTCCGGTTGACTTCGAAACGATGACAAAGACCGTCGTGCAACTCGGATTGGACCAAGCCGGACGCGACTCAACGGATGTCCATCGCGGTGTCGTCGATGTGGTGGAGAAGGAATTGATCGCGCAAGTGCTTCAGGCCTGCGGCGGTGTACAAACCAAAGCCGCGACTCGGTTGGGGATGAACCGCAACACGCTCCATAAGAAGATCAAGGAATATGGTCTTGACGGTTAACCGCCGCGCGAGCGGTTCACGTGCGGCGTTGGCTTGAACATGGTCTAAGATTCTTTGACGCGGTTCTTCCGTGTCGACTTCCATGTCGCTTCACCCGGTTCGGCGAAAGTGCGTCTCGGGGGGGAAGCAGGAAACAAGCATTTCCAAGAAATCCCTGCAGTTCGATGCGGACTTGTGACGCACTGCCGCGTTACTTCAGTGTCCAAGCCACTGTTGTTGATCGGAACGCTTGAGGCATGGGGGCAATCGATTTGGTGTCCAGCAGCACGCAGGAAGGTGAACAATGAAAGACTGCGACTACACGCTTGAGTTATCTGATGGCACGGTTGTTCGTGTCGGCGCAATGTCGGATTCTCGCCACCCCGATGTCAAGGCTTTCTATTTTCCCGCTGGCGCATTGACGCCATTCAGCCACAAGAATTTGCCGACCGCGCGACCCGGCCAAGAGCACACGCAGTCCGCGTTCTCCAACTCGCTGTAGCAGTTACGACGCACTAGCGATCGGCTTGAGCGAGATGCTCGCTGACAACCGCGATCGCGGCGCTTTGCATCGGCGTGCTCATGCTGGCCATCGCTGATCCATCGGCGGCCACTTGCGCCGGTGTCAGTGGCAGATGAAGGAACAGACTCTGCGTTCGACGCCCCATCATCTCGGCATAGTGTTGGCTCAGAAACAGCGCGGCGTTGCACAGGTAGGTGCCCGCATGATGGGAGATCTGGGCCGGGATTCCCGCCGCGGTCAACCGTTCCAGGCAACCGTCCAGGTCGAGCGTCGAACGATAGGCCGCCGGCGCGTCGACCAGCAAGGGTTCGCCGTTGGTGCGCAGGTTTAGACCGACCGATTCCAGTTTGATCACGGGTGATCCGGGCGACTGACCCAGGTGAATCGCGAAGTCATAGTTGCGGGCCAAGTCGGCTTCGAGCATCTCGCGCAGCTTGGGCAAATCGACCGGGTAGCGACGGGTCGCGATCTCCAACGCGCCTTCGTACCAACTCGTCAGGTCGACCAGCGCCAACCAGCTGGAGTTCTGTTTCCAACGGTCATACGGCTCAAATGCGGTGATAAGAATGCGAGTCACGGTAACCTGCGCCGGGTGCGTGTGGCGGAGACGGGATGGAGGGTGCAGCAGTGCATCATAGATCAGGGCAAAGGTGGAGAGGGAGTTTTAGCCGAATTCCTGACCGGTTCCGCTTTGTGAGCGTGGCTGATATGGACGATCGCTGCGATCGCAGTGATTTGGATGACGGCGATCATCAGCGGCGGTGTCGTCCGAATCCGTTCAAAAAATTTCCTCAACCAGTTCGGTTCTCGGTGCCGCTGGATGTCCAGCCACGAATCGATCGATCGCGATTGAAACTCCGTCGAAACGAACCACAACGACGCGTCTTCCCAACCATTTTTGGTCCGCCGCATTCCGCGTGGGATCA
Source organism: Stieleria sp. (assembly GCF_041595215.1). Classification (NCBI taxonomy): domain Bacteria; kingdom Pseudomonadati; phylum Planctomycetota; class Planctomycetia; order Pirellulales; family Pirellulaceae; genus Stieleria; species Stieleria sp. Next base: position 14,307 of record NZ_JBFHKV010000033.1, read on the forward strand.
CGGCGTCCGAATCGATCGCAGGGACGTATGCGCCGTATTCGTTTTCAAACAACGCGGGAGGCGAGCAGCCGCCAAGGCCGAGCAGGCTGAACCCGAGGAAACCGAGCAGAAGGAAACGCGCAACGGCGGCACGCGGCGGCGCGAGGAGTCGATCGATGGAAGAGGTGTTCATGCCGATGCGACACACGCAACCGGCGTGCCGCGGCATCTCAGGCCATGTTTCTCTCGTAAATCAAGACGTTGACGGCGAACGTGTTGATCATTCGCCACATCAGGTTGCACAACGATGTTGCCGTTTCACAACACGCGTTGTGGCCAGTCAATATCCCAGGCCCAGGCGGAACATCCAGGTGTCGCTGATGCTGAGGTTGTCGGCAGGGTTGCGACGATAGACGAGTTCTCGGTCGCCGACGTAACCGAATTCAAAGAACCACGTCCGCAGCCCGGCGCGCATCCGTTGGCTTTCGCCCCATTCAAAACCGGTCGTCAAGCGAATGTCGTTGATGTCTACCTGGTCTTCGCCTTTGCCGTCTCGTTCGATGACCCACGACCCGCCGCCGTATTCCCCGGCGACGTACCACCACACATCGTTGGTGCCCACCGTCGACAGATACCGTGAGTAACGCGGCTGGGGGAAAAACAGATCGACTTTCGTGAACGCGTTGGGACGCCAGAACAGCCCGACGGCCGGCAGCAGTTTGACGTCGACGCGATCGTAGTAATAAACGCCCACTTTCAGCGTCGATGCGGGGGTGATGCGAAACGTGCCAAGACCCTTACCGCGGACTCGTAACGCGTCGATGTCGAAGGATTGAAATTCGCTAAACATCCCCACGCTGAGACCCAAGTCGACGCCCAGAATTCGATTGGGATCGGATTGCCAGGCAAAGTCTAAAAACGCGCTGTAGGCGCTTCCCGCCAGATCAGCGCCGGTGATCGATTGCGGGCCGTCCCACAGGTGCAGCGAAAACGACGGCGCGATGAACAGCGGTTGAGTCGAATACAGGAAACTCGGTATCGCAAACGCCAACGCCACATCGGTGTCGTTGATCCCCAGGTCGTCGCTGCCGTTGCCGTCGTGAAGGTAGGTGTGGCGAAACCGCATCCGTTGGATCAAACGATAGGGATTCAGCTGCGGTGAAAACGAAGGCGTGTTGCCGAACAGTCCGCCGGGAAACAGCGTCGATGGCGAGCCGCTGGGGTAGGCGGTTGACGGATAGCCGTACGACGGCGGCGCGGCATAGTTGCTGGACGGATTCAACGGCAGGCCCGCCGACGCGTTGCCGCCGAACAGGCTTCCCGCGTCGATCATCGGTGGCGGTTGATTGGCCAGCCCACCATAGATAGGCGTTCCGTAGGAGGGTTGTGGCGAAGCGGGCGCGAAGAATCCACCCTGGGGCGCGACGGTGGTCGGGGCGCCGAACAAACCGCCACCCAGTCCCGAGGATGAGCCCAAAATCGGCGAGGAAGGAGACGGTTGGACAAACCCTGACGCGGGCGCTCCGGCATACGGATCAAACTGGGAAACGCCTGCCGGGTGGTTGTAGGGCGACGCGTTGTAAGGCGACCCGTAGCCCTGTCCCGAAAAGCCCTGTCCCGAAAAGACCTGCCCCGAAGCTGCCGGCGGGGACGCGACGGGTCCGGTCGGGGCGGTGATCGGGGCGAGACGCGTTTGTGGAACATCCAGCGAGTTGCCGGGCGATTGTGCGGTCGCTGCCGCGGCTGCGATCCAACCCATCCACACAAGCACGCCCGCCAGACGGAACAGGGACGGCGCACCATGAGGCCTTCCCGCAAGCCGCAATGGCCGCGTCGATGCCGGACTGGGACTGGGCGAGCTGAGTGTCACACGAATGCCGCAAAGCGTTGGGAGCTGTCAAAATCGAATGCTTGAACTCGGGAATAGCTTCCATCGGCGATCACGGTCAAGACCGAGACCGGCTTCGGAGCGATGAAACTTGAGTGAATCTGAAAAGATTTCACGGAGAATCCGCGGTTTTTGGACCTCCCTAAACCCGTGCCGGTCAGTCACCATACGCGGCAACGAAACCGACACGCGTGCGAATAGATCAGACGCGTTGTGCGAATTCCGCGTCTGCGGACGGACAACACGCAACGAGATTTTCTGGGACCTTTGCCAGAACGGTGTCGACTGACGAACGGTGTCGACTGACGAAATCAGCCAACACGTGCGTCAACCAAGAAACTGATTAGGCCGACAATGGAAGAATTTGATTTAGCCCAGTTAGCGCAATACCTACATATTACGCCCGCCAAGGTGGAGAAAATGGTGCTCCGCGGTCGTCTGCCGGGGCGCAAGGTGGGCGGGCAATGGCGATTCAACGAGGCCGAGATCCACCATTGGCTGGAGGATCAGATCGGTGCCAGCGACGACAGCGTCGAACTGGAACGTGTCCAACGCGTTGTGGACCGCATGACCGATGAGACGCAGGACCGAGAGTTGCATGAATTGTGCACCGTCGACACCATCGAGATCCCGTTGCGGGCTCGCACGCGTGGATCGGTGATCCGCTCGATGTGTGACCTGGTCGCCGCTTCGGGAATGATGTGGGACGCGCCGGCGATGGCGGAGGCCGTCAAGAGCCGTGAACAAATGCATCCCACCGCGTTGGACTGTGGCGTGGCGCTGTTGCACCCCCGTCGCCCCCAGACCTCGATCTTGGCCGACACCGTCGTCGGTTTGGCCGTCAGTCAAGCGCCGATCCCGTTCTCCGACACCGGTCACATGACCGATGTCTTTTTTCTGATCTGCTCTTACGACGATTCGGCACACCTTCGTACCCTGGCCAAGATTAGCCGACTGATCGCAATGGAATCCTTTCTGAACCGGTTGCGGGCTTGTGAAAACCCGAGCGAAGCATGGCATTGCCTGCAAGAGGCAGACGTTTTGTTGTCGGCATAACGGAAGCGAACAGGACTTCGGGGTGGGGAGATGTCGATGCATTTGGTCGATCACGGCGGTGTGACGGATCACGGGACGTTGCTGTGGATCGGCGATCGCGATTCAAACGCTTACTGCGATGCTTATAACTTTTGCGAGTCGCACGTTTCGCAGCTGGCTTATCGCGTCGATTTAAAATCAGCGCTGCTGCGTCCGGCGTCGGCGGTGCGAACGATCTTGTGTTGCCGCGACAATGACTCGGCCGAATCGATCGAGCTGTTCCAAACGCTCTGTCGGTTGCATGGGGATGCCAAAGCGGTGTTGCTGTTGGGGCCGCTGTGCGCCGGAGCGCGACCTTCGCCGGCGGATCTGTTTGACGTGCCGACGATTCATTGGCATCAATGGGAATCCTTTTTGCCGGGGTACCTACGACGCTGCGGATGGGCCAACCCGCCCAGCGGCGCGCCGCAAAGTATCGCGGTCGTTGCGTCGAGCTACGCCAACGCGTCAGCGCTGCTGTCGATCGCCTCTTCCGGCCCTGCGTCGGCGATCTGGTGCCGGCCCGACCAGTTGGCGACCCTGCATCGCTTTGACGAAATCTGGTGGGATGATTCGGCGACTGAAGGTGAGTCCTGGGACAGCTTGATGGACCGCTTGGTGGATCCGCCCCGCGAGCACGTTTGGGTGAGCGGAAACGTCACGCCGAAATCAAAGTCCGCGGCGATGGAGGCCGGGGTCGACCTGGTGATCGCCAAGCCGGGTGATTTCTCATTGCTGATCGATCGGGCGGCCGGCGAGACCGGATTCGGGCAGCGCCGCGCCGCTTGAATCGCAGTGGTGCTTGCGATGCATCAACGTTCCGGTCACTGGCCGCGCGTGGAGGGTTGGGGCGTCTCGGCAGGGACCGTGAATCCCGGGGTTCCGATGATGGGGCGTCCATCGACGGGGGCCGGTCGGGTCGCGGGCTGACGAGGCTGGTGGTTGATGCGGATCTCGTCGATTTCGTCGATGTACCGATGAAAGACTTGGATCAGGTTGGGATCCCAAAACGTGCCAGCGCCGTCGTTGAGAATCGTAACCGCACGGTCGATCGACATGCCTTTGCGATAGGGGCGGTCACTGGTCATCGCATCGAAGGCGTCGCAGACGGCCAGGATGCGACCGTCGATCGGGATGTTTTCCCCGGCCAATTGATCGGGATAGCCTTCGCCGTTCCAGTGTTCGTGATGGTAGAGCACACCGGGCAGGATGTCTTGCAGGGCATCGAGTTCTTGCAAGATTCGCCAGCCGGAGTCGGTGTGCGTTTCGATGATTGCGCGTTCTTCGTCGTTGAGCCGATTGGGTTTTTGGAGCACGCCATCGGGGATGGCGATCTTGCCGACGTCGTGCAACAGACCGGTCAGGTAGATCCGTTCGCATTCGACGGACGTGAA